>NZ_BPFI01000004.1 GCF_019972135.1 Sulfurovum sp. TSL1
CATCGCCGATAATACTGCAGGCTACGTCTGTGGAAATGTAGGTCGCTGCCACTTTGAGTTTTATAGCACTCCTTCAATCTTTTTCATCAATCAAATTCTTAACAATAATCATTAAGATCTTATCTTTTTAATGTTTCTCTTATCTTCCATTTATTGTATGTTAGTCATTTAAATCTTTGATTAATGCTCTATTTACTCCTGGTTAACTCCCATCGTTTATAATGTCCTTAGAAAGGTAACCAACTCCCTTTCCAAGAGATTTGTTTTACTCCTTGTCCAAAATTTGTAATAACTTCCTTGTTTCTCTTGGTCCCCGGTTGCCTTTTTTACCGAAGAGCCTATCCCTCCCGATTTAACTCCCTTCCTTGGGCTCTTCGCTTTTTTCTATGACGGACAATCCTTCTTAAACGTACTTTACGATAAAATACTTTTAATTAACTACATTCAGGAAACAATCATGTCTAAAAAAATTGCCTCTGCAAGAATCTCTGAAAAGAGTTCACAACTCCTACAAGATCTCAACAATTCACTGCCGTTTGATAAAGTGCTTTATAAAGAAGATATCGAAGGGTCACGTGCACATGCCTATATGCTTTGTGAGCAGGGTATCATCTCCGAAGAGGATTATGAGAAGATAGAAGGCGGACTGTATGAGATTCTGGGTGAGATAGAATCCGGTACATTTACATTGGATGGTGATGATGAAGACATACACATGGCCATAGAAGGAAGACTGACTGAAAAGGTCGGTGATGCAGGGAAACGCCTGCACACAGCACGTAGCCGTAATGACCAGGTGGCACTTGATTTTAGAATGTATGTACAGAACAACACAAAAGCCATCGCTGATCTGCTTTTAGAGAACATTACAACGCTAGTAAAGGTCGCAGAAGAGAATGCAGAGACGATGCTTCCGGGTATGACACACCTGCAGCATGCACAGCCTATAAATTTCGGTTACCATATGTTGGCCTATGCCAGTATGTTCAAACGTGATTATGAGCGTTTTATGAGTTCTTATGAGCGTAACAACTATTCTCCTATAGGATGTGCTGCATTGGCAGGTACACCACACCCGATCAACCGACAGACCACTTCAGATAAACTTGGTTTCAATGCGCCGACTCTGAACTGTTTGGATACGGTAAGTGACAGAGATTTTGCCTTAGAGATACTTTTTAACATCTCTACGATGATGATGCATATGAGCCGCTTGAGCGAAGAGCTCATTTTGTGGTCTGCAAGTGAATTCAGATGGGTAACGCTTTCTGACAGACATGCCACAGGTTCTTCCATCATGCCACAAAAGAAAAACCCGGACATCCCTGAACTTCTCAGAGGAAAAACAGGGCGTGTGAACGGTAACCTTGTCGCACTCCTTACAGTGATGAAAGGGTTGCCACTTGCATACAACAAAGATATGCAAGAGGACAAAGAGGGAGTCTTTGACTCTGTAAGAACAGCAACACTTTCACTACAGGTGCTTGAAGAGATGATCGCAGAGATGACTGTGAACAAAGAAGCCATGGAAGCTGCATGTATGATAGGCCACCTCTCTGCAACAGACCTCGCAGACTACCTCGTAAAAGAGCAGGGGCTTCCATTTAGAGATGCCTACCACATCACAGGTAATGCCGTGAACCTGGCAGAGGAGAAAGGGCTTGACATTTCTGAACTGAGCCTAGAAGACCTACAAAGTGTAGATGCACGAATAGGTGAGGGTGTGGTAGCACTACTTGATAACCGTGCTTCGATGAATGCCCGCCAGTCTGAAGGTGGAACTGCCACTGTTAGGACTTTGGAACAAGTGGATAGTATGAAGGCTTGGTTGGAGAAGCAAAACTAAAACCATTTTTTGTATAGAAAAAAGTGCTAATAAATAGTTATATATTATAAGATATATAGTAAAGGAAAATCATGTTTATTATTAGTGATAGTAGATGGAATAGATTACCCATATCTGATTTTAGAGGAAGGTTTTTTGTAGAAACTTGTTATGAATTACTCCATACTGAAACACCACCATTTCATCAATCAAGATTAATGAACATTATTTCTTCAGTTGAAGAAGTTTTATTTTCTATTGAAGATTTTGAGTATGAAGTAAAAAACTTTAGTAATTTACAAAATGCAATTGATGAACTAAAATCGTGCTTTCAAATTGATTTTATTGCTAAGGAGATTTTATCAGAGGATATATTAAATCTTAATGGAGTATTTTCAGATATTAAGACTTATAATGAAGCTACTTTAAGTAGGTTAAAAAAAGTAAAATTATTATGTAATAATATATTATATAAAGAAGCAGATTATTCTCAACGTCTTACACAAAAACTACAAGAGATTGTTATTGGAGATTCTGTGAATGTGGAGCAAAAACATCGTCTTACAAAAGAGATATATAAAACTACGAGTTTATATATCACATACCTGCTATCTAAGGGGTATTCACCTAAATATTTATATAATAGAACAGAGTCTTTTACAAGATTAAATAATTATAGACGTGGTAGAAACTTTAATGAACAATTTTCAAATGTTATTGCTAAATTAAATAGCCGTATTGATAAATATACTATTTGTTTTGCATTATATACAAGTCATATTAGTGACATTGATACTTATAGTGAAGTATTTGGAGTTAGCATTTTAGATGATGTTAGTCATCTCTTTAATGCTGGAGATATACGGAAGATTAATCCTGAAAATGAATATAATATGTATATTTTAATTAATGTTGAAACAACAGACTATGTTAGTGCCTCATTTGAGGCAAAAGAAATTTTTAATTCAATTATTGATAGTTTTAGTTTTAATGATTTAATATATAATAAAGATATAAATGATGTATGTTTAACTCATGTTACTATTAATAGTAACATATATAGGCGAGAACTTGATTTGGGTACATTATGGCACTTTGTAACAATCAGCCCAAATAAAGAATATTATAGACACCTTGATTTAATGTTAAATTTAGATACTTATTTAGAAAAAACAAGTTCAGAGAAACTAAAACGTTCATTACGTTATGTACGATTAAGTAAAGATGCAAATTCACTAGAACAAAAGTTATTAAATCTTTGGATTGCTCTTGAATCATTGTTTGATAATAAACAAAATACAATAATAGGTAATGTCTTAGATTATATACCTGAAGTATATGCTGTTAATTCAATTGAAAATAGATTAAAATATATTCTTGAACTTCTATCAAAATATAAAGTCACCGTTCCTATCGATGTGAAAAATAAATATACTATTATAGACAGTATATTTTCAGAAGATATATCTTTATCAGTGTTTACTCGACTCTTTTATGATGAAGATTCAATGGTTAAAGTATTTGATTCTTGTGGTGAGAAAGAATTTTTAAAATATAGACTTTTGACAATATATGAGGAATTAAATAACACTAAAAAAATAATAGCAAGAATAAAGAAAACGAGTTTAGATGTACGTAGACAATTGAGAAGAATATATGTTATACGCAATAAATTGACACATCAAGCTTATCATAGAGATATTAAAGGTCAAATTGTGAATCACCTTTTTGAATATACAATGATGTGTTATAACGCTATTTTTATTACAATGAAGAACTCTCAAGAAGCTAGGAAGATAACAATTGATGATGCTTTATTAGCATATAAGTTGGGTAGTCAAAATATATTTAAACATTTAAGTGAGATTGATGATGAAACAACTACTATTGATTACTCTCTGATAAATGTAAAACCTGTGATATAATATTTTATTTTTTACTGTTCCCTCTCTGTACGTGGGAATGAATGCATCAGTTTAAACTTCTTTTACACCTGACAGTTAATTAATCACTTTTATATTTTTTTACAAATTTCAATTACTCCATCGCTAGATGGCAGGAACACATTTTACTATTCATTCTAATTTAAAGTATGGGAACGACCGAAAGGGAAAAAGATGAAAAACAATATGCTTCTCATCGTCCTCACGAGGAGCAGGAGAGACAGATATTTTTGTGTTCCTCTGGTGTCTCCCCAGCAAAATGTTCAAACTCCGGTAGTTCATCATACGGATGCATTGCGATATGTAGCAGTGTTTCTACCATAGAGAAGTCTCCTTTTTGAGCAAGGTCTATCGCTTCTTGGAGCATATAGTTTTTTAGCACATATTTTGGATTTGTCTTTAGCATTGCTTTTTGGCGCTCTGACTGTGTGCATATCTCTTTTGCTAAACGTTTGTCATACAATTCAAGCCAGTTGTGAATGACCACTGGGTTCATGGCGATGTCATAGAGAGGCATTCTGTCACCATCATAGTGACTGAGCGTTCGAAAGAAATTGGTATAGTCGACATAGGCATCTTGCAGTGCACCTACCAGATCTGTGATGAGTTCAACATCCTCATCCAGTTTCAAAACCAATCCCAGTTTTTCACACATGACATCAATATAGGCATCAGGGTAGAGGAAGTTGCCAAAATCATCGAGTTTCTTCTGCATCCTGTTTTGATCGATAAGCGGGGTGAGTGCTTTGGAGAGCATGGTAAGGTTCCAGTAGGAGACATTGGGCTGGTCACCGTAGCTGTAGCGGCCTGCTTTGTCGGTTTTGTTGCAGACAAAGCCGTAGTCAAAATCATCCAGCATCGCATACGGCCCATAATCGATGGTAAGACCTGCGATGGACATGTTGTCTGTATTCATCACGCCGTGGTTAAAGCCTATCCCCTGCCACTGTGCGATCAGCTTTGCCGTACGCTCAACGACCTCACAAAAGAACTTGTAGTAGCGGTCTTCATCATCCTGCAGGTGCGGGTAGGATTCGGCGATGACATAGTCGGCAAGGGATCTGAGTTTGTCGTACTCTTTAAAGTAGTAAAAGTATTCGAAGGTACCAAAACGCACCCAGCTCGGCGACATACGCATGACGATCGCCCCGCGTTCTATCTGGTTTCGTAAGATTTTTGTTTCAGACCCGATGATGCCAAGGGCACGTGTTGTGGGAATGCCAAGATGGTGCATCGCTTCGCTCATCAGATACTCGCGTATGGAAGAGGGGATGGCCGCACGGCCGTCTGAGGTACGTGAGTAGAGTGTCTCTCCACTCCCTTTGGTCTGGATGTGCCAGCCATTGATGCTTCCCAGGTTGATAGCCCTACCGTCTCCCAGACGCGGTGCATAATTACCGAACTGGTGCCCTGCATAGCACATGGAAAAAGGACGTGCCCCTTTGGGAAGGTAGGTACCGTTGAGCAGTGCTACAAAACGGGGGTCCTCTTTGGTACTGCTGTCAAGACCGATCAGTTCTGCCGCATTGGGATTGAAACTGATCAAGTAGGGATCATCCAGTGGTGTGGGTTCGGTCAAGTCGTAAAATTCGCTGTCGAGCGAAAGATACGGGGTTTCAAAATTAAGGTTATCAAGTGTCATACAGAGGTTTTACATTTCTTATCCTTAAGATCAGATAAGCTTTGATCTTTGGAGGTGATTTTCCTTTGCGTATTCTTGTATAGGTTCCTATATAAATACGGAAATGATAGAAATACTTTACCAGGATGTATAGGGGTTCTCCACCAAATTCGCATTAAAATACCGCACATCCTCCGTTACCTCTTTAGCGGTCCACTCGGGCAGAGAAAACACTTCCTCTTCACTCTCCAGCTCTATTTCGGCGATGAGGAGTCCTTGATTGGATCCTTCAAATATATCGACCTCCCATGTATGACCCTCATGCGCTACAAGGTAGCGAGTTTTTTCGACGAGTGAGGCGTGGCAGAGGTTTGTGAGCATCTCCTGTGCATCATTCAGAGGAATGGGGTATTCAAACTCCAACCGTGTGGCACCTTCGCTTTTGCCTTTGATGGTGAGAAAGGCTTCTGTGTCACGGATGCGTATGCGTACGGTGGTTTGATCTACCGTTTGGATGTAGCCTTGTTTGATGGTGTATCCATTGTTCAGCGTGGGCAGTTTGGTTTCGTCTACGAGGAATTTGCGTTCTATTTCTACACCCATGATGTGCCTTTTGCAGTAAAATATAAGTCATATAGTGTACACTATCGCAAATAAATCTTAGGAATGAATATGAACGTATCAGTAGAGTATCTTGGCGATAAAAAATTTAAAGCGAACACCATAAAGTCTTCTTTCATTTTAGACTGCAAAGAGATCACCCCTGTGGAGTATTTTGCAACGGGTATCATAGGGTGTACAGGGATCGACCTTGTGATGATGGCGGAGAAGGACGGGTATGAAGTGAGTAATTACTCAGTGAAAGCTGAGATAGAACGAACGGAATCTGTACCGATGAAATTTGCATCTATGCACATCATTTACGCGTTTGACGGAGCGTTTGATGCCATGAAAGCAAAACGTTATATAGGGGCATCTTTGGAGAGTTACTGTACTACGGTCAACTCTATCCGCGATTCGGTAAAAGTAAGTTATTCGATCATTCAAAACGGTGAGAAGATAGCTGATAAAGAAGAGCTCATCTCTATGAGCGTGACGCTTGAAGATGGATTCGGGGGCGCTTGCTGTTCATAGGTTTCAGAGCGCCTCTATCTTTGAGATGAGCTTTGAAATGCGTTTGGCCGTCTGTTTCTTTCCATCTACTTTTGCGACAGGCTGATGCTTACACACTTTGCACATATCGATACATGACTTCACGACGACCGTATCATCAGGAAAAGCTTCGGTAAGTTTTTTCTGAAGCTTATCGACTTTCGAGAATTTTTTACATAGTTGTATCTTCATAGTTTACTATAGCATATTTTTTCTGCTTCAGATACTTTTTACTGTAAGGGGAGTATCATAATAGTAGAGCATAGACTAAAAGGACATAGTATGAAGCCTGAAGAACAAGATATTGCAAGAAGAAAAAATGAGATCATAGCAGAAGTGAATGCACTGTTTAAGGCCAATATGAAGTTTACCGACTGGGATGTTCCCGAAGCGGATGATGCACTTGCGGCAAAACTGATCATAGAGATCATGCAAGAGGCGCTTGACGGGTTGAAAGCAAAATTGGATGCGGGTGAGTTCAAATAATGATCCTATCAACAATGCAGGATATCATTTGATTTACTCCTGTTGATACAGGAGTGAAGATTTTAGAGAAGTCCCAGTTCTGCAAGCAGCGCTTTGATCGTGGGTGAAAGTTTACTGAGATCCTGTATGAAAGTACCTGAGGACATATCTTCCCTGTACCACTCTTCAATGCGTTTCATGGAGTCACTTTTCTCTTCTTCTGTGAGCGCATCTGATCTATCGATACTCTCTTTGATCTTTTCCAGGTGTTTTAAGTTACTGCCACTCATTGTGTATCCTTTTAAAAGATGTCGTAGATTATTATAGAACGATAATACTTTCAAACATCTATGATACGGCCTAATACACATTTCGCTATAATGCTGACCCAAATAATGTCATAGGAATTATAAAACTAGCATTTGTCATTGCGTCTAGGATATTTACAAAAAATCATCACTTAACCTATGGGTTAACCTCAAATTTTTTGCAAGCACCCTAAACACAAGCCCAAACACTATTTTCACAATGCCATGACATTATTTGGGTTAACAAATTCCCCATAAATGGATATGCATATGATACAACTTACAAACCTCTCAAAAAGCTTTGGGGGACAAACCCTTTTTAAAGATGTCAATCTCAAACTTTCACAGGGACAGAAGATCGGATTTGTCGGACGCAACGGGTCTGGTAAATCGACGCTTTTCAAGATCATCCTTGGTGAAGAGAGCTATGATTCCGGAGATGTGAGTATCCCCAAGAACTACATGATAGGCACACTTCGCCAGCATTTGGAATTTACAGAGCCTACGGTCCGTGAAGAGTGTGCACTGGTACTTCCTGAAGATGAACAGTGGAACTTTTACAAGATAGAAAAACTGCTTTTTGGACTGGGGTTTACGGCAGAAGATCTGGAGAAGGACCCTATGAGTTTTTCAGGGGGGTATCAGATACGTATCAACCTTGTCAAACTTTTGGCAACAGAACCGAACATGTTACTGCTCGATGAGCCTACCAACTACCTAGACCTCCCTTCATTGCGTTGGCTGAGAAGCTTTATCAAAGAGTTTGAGGGTGAAGTGATACTCATTACACATGACCGTGACTTCATGGACTCTGTCACGACCCATACAATGGGTATACAGCGTAAAGGTCTTCGTCTGGTGCAGGGTGACAGCTACAAGTACTACGCTACACTTGAGATGGAAGATGAAACCTATGAAAAAACGAAGGCAAATCAAGACAAAAAACGTAAAGAACTTGAAGAGTTCGTCGCACGTAATAAAGCCAGAGCCTCGACCGCTGCACTGGCACAGTCCAAGCAAAAAGAACTGGATAAAATGGATGACATGGAAGATCTGCAGAACGATGCGACCTTATCTTTTAATTTCAAATATAAAGAGACCCCCGCAAAAATTATTTTCCGTGCGGAGGATCTGGGCTTTGGGTACAACCCGGAAGAACCGCTGTTCCAAGGCATTACTTTTGCTTTGGAGAAGGGTAAACGTCTGGCGATCATCGGTAAGAACGGTAAGGGTAAGTCAACACTGCTGAACTACATCGCGGGAGAATTGCCGCTCCAACAGGGCAAGCTTGACTTTCATCCTGCCACCACATTCGCGCACTTTGGACAGACAAACATCGAAAGACTGAATGTCAAAGCAACGATCATTGAAGAGATCGCTTCGGTCCATAAAGATATAGGTATACCGGAATCACGCAGTATCGCCGGGCGTATGATGTTCTCGGGTGACCTTGCCGATAAAAAGATAGAGGTACTCTCGGGTGGAGAGCGCAGCCGCGTCATGCTCGGAAAGATCATCGCAACCCCTGCAAACCTTCTCTTCCTTGATGAACCTACCAACCACCTGGATATGCAGTCCATTGATGCGCTGGCAGATGCCATAGAGGAGTTTGAAGGCTCACTTATCATGGTGACGCACTCAGAGATGCTTTTAAGAAGGTTGGCTGACGCGCTGATCATCTTTCATAAGGGTGGTGCAGAGTATTTTGACGGTACCTATGATGAATTTTTGGAAAAGATAGGTTGGGAAGAGGAAGAAGGGGCAGCGCCTAAAAAGAAAAAACCTAAGATCAACCATAAGGAACGCAAGAAACTGCGTAAAGCCGTGACACAGGAACGTAATGAACTGCGTAAGCCATATACCAAAGAGATCAAGCTGTGTGAAGAGAAGATTGAAACGCTTGAAACAGAGCTTGAAGCTAAAAATGCAGCACTTGAAAAAGCATCAAACTCCGGTGACAACGATGCTATTATGGAACTTTCACGTGAAGTAGGTCTGGTACAGCAGGAAGTGGATGCACTCTTCGAACGTCTCGCAATAGCTGCGGAAAAAGATGATGAGATCGTGGCTGAGTATGAGCTCAAGCTTGAGGAGATTGATGCATAATTAATCTGCGTATCAGTTAGTTTTGCAGATTGCCTTACCTCTTACTTGTGGTGTTGTTTCTCTCTTCATTTTTTTAGAAAAAACGAAGCAAAAAAGCGTCGTGGCTCTCGAATCGCTTTGCTTACGAGGGCGTTCGCCACGACATTATTTTATTAATGCATAGACTATCGTTATGTATTGACTATTTTTATTTAGAAATTTTATTGAATCATACATAGTGTGCTCTGTCACTGTGAACACCCTTGAAAGCGAAGCGATTTGAGAACAGTGACGACTTTTGTTTACTTTTCTAGAAAAGTAAGGAGAGAGGCAATTTCACAAGTAAGATGTTGAGGTAGTATGTGAGATGCAGGCAATAAATCCCCCAAGAGTTTTTACAAACTTTTGTGCGGGTCTTCGTGGCTGTGATCCCAGGTGAGTTTTCCTCCGCCTAACAGGTGGAAATGTAAGTGGTAGATCTCTTGTCCTCCGTCTGGACCGTTATTGGTGATGAGTCTGTAACCTGATTTATCAATACCGACTTTATTCGCTACTTCCTGTGCAAAACGGGTGAGTCCTGCCATGGTCTCGGGTGTTACATCCTGAAAAGAATCTACATGTGTTTTAGGAATGATGAGAATATGGATAGGTGCCTTAGGATAGAGGTCATGAAATGCTAAAAAATGTTCACTCTCATGGACAGTGTTATTGGGGATTTCTTTGTTTACGATTTTGCAGAATATGCACATGTCGTGATCCTTTGATCGGTTGATTTAGTTTCTTTTTGTTTTATCATATCAACTTGTGTATACGCATGTCAAGCACGAATATGACGGTGGTATGATCAAGTTTAATATAGGCAAAGTATAGCACAGATAAGTAGTAATAAATCCCATTGTTAGTAATTTTTAGATAAAATCACAACAATACACAGAAGTCATATAGAGGTTAAATGGAAAATTTAGAAGAGAAGATCATTCAGGCCGATTCGCTTGAAGCATTGGAAAAAGTACGTGTTGAGCTTTTTGGGAAGAAGGGTGTTTTGGCAGCAGAGTTTGCCAAGATGAAAGATGTACCCGGTCCGGAGAAAAAAGCATTTGCAGAGGGGTTGAACAAAAACAAAGCCGCACTGCAAGCAAGTTTTGATGCACGTTACGCAGGGCTGAAATCTGAAGAGATAGAAAAAGTACTGAAAAGTGAAGCGATAGATGTTTCACTCTATGGTACATTGGCTCAAAAAGGTGCACTCCATCCGGTGATGGAGACGATGGACAAGATCATTGACTATTTTGTGGCATTGAACTTTGCTGTGGAGAGCGGTCCTATGGTTGAGGATGATTTCCATAACTTTGAAGCACTGAATTTGCCAAAATACCACCCTGCCCGTGACATGCAGGATACATTCTATTTTAAGGATGGCGGACTTTTGCGTACCCATACCTCTCCTGTGCAGATACGTACGATGATGGAGACCAAACCACCTATTCGTATGATCGCACCGGGGTCAGTCTTCAGACGTGATTATGACCTGACACATACACCTATGTTCCATCAGGTTGAGGGGCTTGTCGTAGATGATAAAGGCAAAGTGAGTTTCGCAAACCTCAAGTCTATATTGACAGATTTCCTACAGTATATGTTCGGGGATGTTGACGTGCGTTTCAGACCTAGTTTCTTTCCGTTCACCGAACCGTCTGCCGAAGTGGACATCTCTTGTATCTTCTGTGAGGGTGAAGGATGCAGGGTCTGTTCACATACGGGGTGGCTCGAAGTACTTGGATGCGGGATCGTTGACCCGAATGTCTTTAAGGCAGTGGGATACGAAGATGTGAGTGGTTACGCCTTTGGTTTGGGGGTAGAGCGTTTTGCCATGCTTATGCATAAAATACCTGACCTGAGATCTTTATTTGAAGGTGATATTCGTTTGTTGGAGCAGTTTAGATGATAGTAACAAGAAGTTGGTTAAGTGAATTTATAGACCTTAGCGGTGTCTCTAATGAAAAGCTTTATGAAACGTTTAATGCTATAGGACTTGAAGTTGACAGTCTCACACAGATAGAGGTAGCGGAAAAAGTGGTGATAGGAAAGATCCTTTCTTGTGAAAAACATCCTGATGCTGATAAGCTCAATGTCTGTAAGATCAATGTGGGAAGCGGCACAAGACAGATCGTCTGTGGGGCTGCCAATGTGGTGGATGCGGAGTATGTGGCAGTAGCGACCATAGGTGCTGTGCTGCCTGGCGACTTTACCATCAAACATGCGAAGCTTCGTGGTGTTGAGAGTGAAGGAATGGTATGTGCCTCTTCGGAACTTGGATTACCTGATACAGGCAAAGGGATCATGATACTCGATGAAAGTATCGGTGAACTTGAAGTGGGTAAAGAGTTACGTTCTTATGAAACGATTGCAGATACGATCATTGAGCTTGAACTCACAGCCAACAGGGGTGACTGTCTGAGCATCTATGGTGTGGCAAGAGACTTGAGCACAGCACTTGACATTGAACTGAAACCTTTCGAGTACAAACAGGAAGAGAAGATCAAACTCGGTATCGCCAGAGAAGCAGAGCTTCACCATACAGGTGAAATGGATGCAGATCTGCATTACAAACTTGCAACGATAGAGCAGATATCCAATAGTTTTCTTGTACAGTTACGCCTGGCTATGGTAGGTATAGAAGCGGAAGGAAAACTTGCAAGTATGCTGGCGTATGCAACACACACAACAGGGGTAGTGTTACGTGCATATAACAGTAAAATGTTCCGTAATGATGAAAATAAGATCTCTGTACAGACGGTAGGAAAAGCAAAAGGGATCATCGAGATCACCGGAAAGGAGAAAGTACTTTCTGTTGTGGGTGTGCAACAAGAAGCAGAGTGTATAGCCAATGATCAGACGAAAGAGCTTTTGATCGAAGCCAGCTATATCAATCCTGATACTTTGGTTGAGGCGGTTGCAGCCACTTCTTTAAAAACGGATGAGCTTTATTATAAGACATCCAGGGGTTCCAATCCTGATCTTCAATTCGGGTTATCGTTCCTGGCTTCTATGATGGACAATTATACGGATATCTCCTGTTATGAAGGTTCACTGATCGTAAGTGCTGAAAAAGAACATGAAACCGTTATCGTAGATGCAAAAGAGATCTCTGCTATCATCGGTATGGATATTGAAATAGGAAGGATCGTAACGAAACTTCAAAAACTTGGATTTGAGATCAATTCTATGGGGCATGATCTTATCGCAGCAGTGGTACCGCCTTTTAGACATGATATCAAACATTTACAAGATATTGCAGAAGAGATCGTGCGTATTATCGGTATCAATAACATAGAAGCCAAACCTTTTGTGTTTGCTGAGAAACCGCGTCTTAACGCGACAACCGATAGATATAAGACAAAAAAAGCGTTCAAGAATCGTGCAGTAGGTGTCTCATTCTATGAGAATGTATCATATGTCTTTTCTGAAAGAGCACTTTTGGAAAAATATGGTTTTTCTACGCTTGATGAAGCATTGGAACTGGCAAATCCTATCGCAGAAGAGCTCAATACATTGAGATCTACGATACTGGTCAATTTGCTCAATGCAGCGAAGCGTAATGTGAGTTACAGTAAAAAATCGATCCCTCTGTTTGAGATAGGTGCAGTGTTTGGAAGCCAAAGAGAACAGAAAGAAGTGATCTCATTTGTGTTCTCCGGACAGGTTGAAGGTGAAAATGTAAGAAATGCGGGTAAACCGCAGATGATCGACTTTGCCACTTTTACACAAAAAGTGGGCGCAGTTGTCGGTGCCTTTGAACTGGTACCCTGTACGTATGAAAATGGGCTTATCCATCCCTATCAATCTGCCAATATTGTTGTAGATGGTAAAGTGTGCGGATTTATTTCAAAGCTGCACCCGACGGTGCAGGAAAGTTTTGATCTCCCTGTGACATTTATCGCTGAACTTGATTTTGATGTGTTTTTACCGACACATATCAATGCGACACCTGTCTCCAAGTTCCAAGGTGTCTATAAAGACCTCTCTGTAGTGATCGATAAATCTTTGAATTACTATGAAGTGGCTAAAGTACTCAATGCACTGGAACTTCCAATGCTTAAAGATACCTATCCTGTAGATATCTATGAGGATGAAAAATTGGGTGATAAGAAAAGTCTTACGGTACGTTTCTTCATCCAATCTATGGAAAAAACACTTGAAGAGAGTGATATAGAAGCAGTGATGGGTCAGGTCATGGCTGCACTTGAAACTGAATGTAAAGCAGAATTGAGATAAAGATGAAAATACAATTAGCTTCAAGTTATGGATTTTGTTTTGGTGTGAAAAGGGCTATTGAGATAGCGGAAGAACACCGAGGTTCTGTCACATATGGTCCTCTGATCCATAACAAAGATGAGATCAACAGGCTCAAAGAAGGGTTCAACATCGGCCTTGCTGAACGTCTTGAAGATATAGAGACGAACGGTGCAGTGGTGATCCGTACACATGGGATCCCAAAAAATGAACTGGCTGTCTTGAAAAGTCAGGACCATAAAGTGATAGATGCGACCTGCCCTTATGTCACAACTCCGCAAAATATTGTGCAAAAGATGAGTGTTGAGGGGTATAGCATCGTGATATTCGGTGACAAGGACCATCCGGAGATCAAAGGTGTTGTGAGTTATGCGGAAGATCCGGAGGATGCGTTTATCGTGCTTGAACCGGAAGAGCTGGAAGCACTTCCTCTTAAAGGGAAGGTTGCCGTCGTTTCCCAAACCACAAAAAAACCTGAAGATTTTGCCAAGATCGTAACAGCCCTGATGGCAACACGTAAAGAGGTCAGGGTATTCAATACGATCTGTACTGCAACCTTTGAAAACCAGGATGCAGCAGCAGAACTGGCTAAAAAGGCTGATGTCATGATCGTCATTGGAGGAAAACACTCTTCCAATACCAAACAGCTGCATAGTATCTGTGAGCGTGATTGTAAAGAGAGTTACCTTATAGAGAATGAGCAAGAGCTGGAAGCCGGCTGGTTTGACGGTAAAGCGCTTTGCGGTATCTCTGCAGGTGCTTCTACCCCTGACTGGATCGTACAGAATGTGATCAACAAGATCCAGAAAATGAAAAAGGTAGATGAGGTTATATGAACACATTAACACTCAAGCCTATTTCCAAAATAGAGGGAGAGATCAATCTTCCGGGATCTAAAAGTCTTTCAAACAGGGCTTTACTGCTTGCAGCCTTGGCAGAGGGAACCACCAGGATCACCAATCTGTTAGAGAGTGACGATACAAGACATATGCTCAATGCCCTGAAGCAGCTTGGCATTCAGTATACCCTCTCTGACGACAAAACAGAATGCACCGTGACCGGTAATGCAGGGGCGATACACAGTACTACCCTGCAGGAACTCTTCCTGGGGAATGCAGGTACCGCTATGCGTCCGCTCTGTGCGGCATTGTGTCTGGGGTCAGGTTCATATCTGCTTACAGGCGAACCTCGAATGAAAGAGCGACCTATAGGGCATTTGGTAGATGCTTTAAGAGAGGCAGGTGCAACGATCAGCTACCAGGAGAATGAAGGGTATCCGCCGCTTTTGATAGAAGCGCATGGTCTCTCTGGGGGTGATGTGAAGATCGATGGCGCTATCTCAAGTCAGTTCTTAACGGCATTGCTGCTTGCGGCACCTCTTGCAAAAGAGGATATGACCATTTCTATTATCGGGGAGCTTGTCTCCAAACCTTATATCGATATTACACTGCATATTATGAAAACGTTCGGTGTAGAGGTAGAGAATGACAAGTATCAAACCTTTAAGGTCAAAGGCGGACAAACCTATAAAGCGGTAGAAACTTTCATGGTAGAGGGAGATGCTTCTTCTGCTTCTTATTTTTTAGCGGCTGCTGCGATCAAAGGCGGTACCGTAAAAGTGACTGGTATAGGAAAAAAGAGTATCCAGGGGGATGTACAATTCGTTGATGTACTTGAAAAAATGGGTGCGATCGTAGAGTGGGGTGATGATTTTGTAGCGGTAAGCAGGGGTGAACTGCATCCCATAGATATGGATTTCAACCATATTCCTGATGCCGCAATGACCATAGCTACCACAGCACTTTTTGCAGAAGGTACTACGACACTGAGAAATATCTATAACTGGCGTGTAAAAGAGACAGACAGGCTCTTTGCCATGGCAACGGAACTGCGCAAGGTCGGAGCAGAAGTAGAAGAGGGTGAAGACTACTTGAAGATCACTCCGCCTAAACAACTTAAACATGCCGCGATTGATACGTATGACGACCATAGAATGGCCATGTGTTTTTCTCTTTTGGCACTCGATCCGGTCTCTGTAACGATCAACGAACCTGAATGTACTGCCAAAACTTTCCCTACTTATTTTAAAGTATTAGAGAGTATTTCTTCTTAAAAAAACCTGCAAAAAACAGTAGTACAGACATCCCTAAGTAGCAAGGAATGTAGGCAAAGAGCCTATATTCGCCTGCTATGGATACAGGGTGTGACACTTTCCCCTATAAGCCATATTTATGGTTAAAATAGTATAATAACGCAAAATTAGGCACACATAAGGATAGGTATGAAGTTCGAAGATATCGAAATAGAAGATGTAGATTTTGAGGCGATGCTTGAGGAATCGTTTAAAAAATCAGAGTCAAAAAGTGATTTGGTTACAGGTACAGTTGTTAAAATAGATGAAAAAGATAATATATCGGTCATCGACATTGGTGGTGGTAGAGATGCAACACTTTCACTTGATGAGCTAAGAGATGAAGAGGGTAACATCACGTTTAAGGTAGGTGATACAATCGACGTTGTGAACCTTGGAAGAGGTCGTATTTCTCATAAAGCTGCATTAAGCAGAGTGGCATTGAATGAATTTATCGCTGAGTATGATGAAGACCAAGAGTATATCATCGAAGGTGTTATCACGAAAACAAACAAAGGTGGTTATGTTGTGGACTGTGACGGTCTGGAATTCTTCATGCCACGTACACTCTCTTACCTTTCTTCAAAAGTGGATCCTACAGGTAAAAAAGTAAAAGCGGTTATCGTAAAAGTAGATAAAGATAAAGGTTCAGTGGTTGTTTCCAGAAAAGAACTGATCGAACGTGACAAAGCAAAAACTGATGAGATCGTTGCTGAACTTCTTGAGAAAAAAGAACCGGTAGTCGGTACGATCAAGAAGATCACTTCTTACGGTATGTTCGTAGATGTTGGCGGTATTGATGGTCTTGTCCACTACTCTCAGATCTCTCACAAAGGGCCGGTGAACCCATCTAAGTATTTCTCTGAAGGTGATCAGGTAAATGTGATCGCTTTAGATTATGACAAAAAGAAAAGACACCTTTCATTGTCTATTAAAGATGCAAACCCTGATCCTTGGGCAGATATTGATTCAATTATCGGTGTGGGTGATACAGTGACTGCTACAGTTTCCAACATTGAACCTTATGGTGTATTTGTTGACCTCGGTGAAGATCTTGAAGCATTCCTTCATGTATCTGAGATCTCTTGGGATAAAAATGTGAAACACCCGAAAGATTACCTTGAACTTAATTCAGAGATCAATGTTGAAGTGATCGAAATCGACAAAGAGGGTAGAAGATTAAGAGTGAGCCTTAAAAATCTTCTTCCTAAACCTATGGACGCATTTACAGCTGAACATAAAGTAGGTGATGTAGTCACCGGTACAGTCACATCGATCACTGATTTCGGTGCATTTGTAAAAGTAGGTACAGTGGAAGGTCTTCTTCACAATCAAGAGATATCTTGGGACAAAGCTAAGAATGCAAAATCTGAACTCAAAGTGGGTGATGAAGTTGAAGTGAAGATCATCAAAATTGACAGAGATGCAGGTAAGATCTCATTGAGTAAAAAAGCACTCGAAGATTCACCGGTAAAAGCATTTGCACAAACGCATAAAAATGGTTCTATCGTAACAGGAACTGTCAAAGATAAAAAAGATTTCGGTGTGTTTATTTCACTTGAAGACAACATCGATGCACTTATCAGAACAGAAGATCTTCATCCGCTTAAATTTGACGAGGTCGAAAAAGGTCAGGAGATCAAAGGTGTGATCAGCTTTATCGATCCTGACAACGACAGAATCAGAGTTTCTGTAAAAAGACTTGAGCGCCAGGAAGAGAGAGATGCAATGGAGCAGCTTAATCTCGAGCAAGATGACAGCATGACCCTTGGTGATGCATTTGGTGATAAGTTTAAAAAATAATTCTAAAATAAAGTTTTAAATTCTCAAAATAAGGGATGTGTACTTGAACACATCTCCTTCATTTTGATTCCTAATATTGAGTTGCCTTCAGTAGGTGGTTCATACGATTCATCGTATCCTCCCGTACTTTATGGTGCTTAAATTTCACAAAATAAAGGTTATAAGATGTCAAAAAAGACGATTGTTGTTTGTGACCATATCCACCAGGATGGATTGGATATTCTTGCTAACGATAGTGAAATAGAATTTATCAATGCAGCAGATGAGCCTAAAGACAAGCTTCTTGCCGAGTTCATCCCTTTAGCAGATGTTGCTATCACGCGTTCTTCTACAGACGTTGATGAAGCGTTTTTGGCACAAGCTAAAAAAGTAACAGCAGTAGTACGTGCCGGTGTGGGTGTGGATAACGTAGATATCCCTGGATCAAGTAAACAAGGTATCGTTGTGATGAACGTGCCTACGGCAAATACGATAGCAGCGGTGGAACTTACGATGACGCATATGCTTTCATGTGTCAGACAATTTCCTTATGCGCATAACAACCTTAAGCTCGATCGCGTATGGAGAAGACAGGACTGGTACGGTACGGAACTCAAAGATAAAAAACTCGGTGTGATCGGTTTTGGTAACATCGGTTCACGTGTGGGAAAAAGAGCGAAAGCATTTGAAATGGATGTGATTGCCTATGATCCATACATTGATTCAAGTAAAGCAACAGATCTTGATATCGGGTATACGAAGAATTTTGAAGATATTTTGGCATGTGACATCATTACGATCCATACACCTAAAAACAGTGAAACGATCGGTATGATTGGTAAAGATGAAATAGCGAAGATGAAAGACGGTGTGATCCTTATTAACTGTGCTAGAGGTGGCCTTTATGATGAAGATGCACTCTTAGAAGGTCTGACTTCCGGTAAGATCGCCATGGCCGGTATCGACGTGTTTAACAAAGAGCCTGCTACGGACCATCCGCTTCTTGATCTTGATAATGTAACTGTGACACCTCACCTTGGTGCCAATACAAAAGAATCTCAAAAAAACATTGCGATCCAGGCAGCTGAAAATGCGATCGCAGCGGCCAAAGGTATTTCATACCCGAATGCACTCAATTTGCCTATTAAAGAACATGAACTGCCTGATTTTGTAAGACCGTACCTTGAACTTATACAAAAAATAGGTCATTTGTCTGCACAGATCACAAAAAGTGCTGTGAAGTCTATTAAAGTGAGTGCAGCAGGTCCTGTGGCCGATCATTTGGAATCTATGGGAACTTTTGCAACGGTAGGTGTGCTTACAGAGTCTTTAGGTGACCAGATAAATTATGTCAATGCGGAATTCGTTGCAGATGAACGTGATATAGAGCTCACCAAGGAAGTGAAGCCGAATAACAGCGGATTTACCAATAAAGTAGGTGTCAAACTGACAACAGCTGCGGGAACCATTTCTATCGCAGGTACTGTATTTGATGACACTGAACAACGTATTATTGAGATCGACGATTATATCCTGGATGTTGATCCAAAAGGAACCATGATCTTCTTTAGAAATACAGATACTCCGGGTGTGATCGGTGATGTAGGTAGGATCATAGCAGAGAACGGTCTGAATATATCTGACTTTAGACTGGGACGTGACAGCAAGAAACAAGCACTTGCTGTTGTACGTGTGGACGGTCAAGTCAAGAAAGCACTTCTCGAACAACTTGCTTCACTGGAAGCATGTATCAGCGTTGCGCACGCAACACTTTAAAAACTAAGTGGGTCCTCCACTTAGTCTCTTTTCCCTCTCCTTTTTATTTATAGATACGCGATTCCCTGCACTTTCACCCGATAGGGGCTTGATTTAAATATATTAATTATTGTATAATCTTATGTATATTATAATACTAACTTATTTTATTTTTGATTGTGGTAATCATGTGCTACTTTAGTTATAATATAGGAAATCTTGGATAAATGGAGTCTCTCTTATGAAAAAATATCTCATTTTTCTTGTGGCATGGCCCTTATTTGCCGGTTTAGAGAATCTGGGCATCGATCAGGCTATTTCCATGCTCAAAAACAAGAATCTGGAATTAAGAATTTCCCATTTCAATGAACAGATGAAAGCCTATGAAACTGCTGCTGCCAAAGGGAATCATTATGGAAAACTGGATGTGTCAGTTTCAGGGATGCGATCCAACGATGCGGGGAATGTATTTGGATTTAAGTTACAAAGCAGAGAGGCTACATTTGGAGATTTTGGTGCCGAAGAATTTGTGATTAATTCTACTGCATGTCAAAATGGAGATAATCAAGCATGTAGTGATATGTTTAATAAGCCTCCAAGTGCTTTGAATTACCCGGAAGCAAGAAATCATTATCAGACAAAAATTTCCTATATGCTGCCACTCTATACGGGTGGAAAACTTTCAGAGTATGGACGTATCACAGAAGCCATGCAGCGTATGAGCCAATGGGATACACAAAAATTGATGAATGAAAAGATATTTCAGACGAAAAAAGCATTCTATGATATCTCGTTGGTAGAGAACTATATCGTAAATCTTTCCAAGATCATTCAAAACATCAGCCGTTTGGAAACGATCGTCAAAAGTATGGGCGAAGAAGGGTACGCACAGGCGATTGATCTGCTTGAAGTTCAGGCCCGTAAGGCAGAGGCAGAGAGCATGTACAACCAAGCCAAACTCAACAAAGACCTTGCTTACCAATTTCTTTCATTTTTATTGAACACGGAAGTCAGTTCCATCAAGAAGGTCAGTGAAATGGCACCTCTACCTGAGGTGAACACTGCAGCGGTAGAAAATCATAATATAGATATACAAAAAGCACTCTTGGGGTTGCAGATCAGTGAAATGGCAGTCAACGTTGAAAAAGCAAATTATTTACCTACGATCGGTGCCTTTGGGGAGTATGGAAGTGCAGATGATGAAATGTGGAATGAATTCAGGGACAAAGACGCTTACACGGTTGGGATCCAGTTGAAGTGGAATATATTCAATGGCGGAATCGATGCAGCAAATCTTGAAAAAGCAAAAGTGAATCATCTTAAAGTGCAAAATGAAGTTTCACTGGCAAAATCCGGTATTGCGTTGAAAGTCAAAAAGCTTGAAACGGAGATCCTGAGCAGGAATGCAGATGTAAAGAGTTACCAAAAACAACTCAGTTTTGCAAGAAAAGTCTATGAAAACTACCGTTCAAGATACCAGGAGGGTATTGTTTCTATTTCAGATGTACTGATGAAGCAATCCAAAGAGCTGGAAGTATTGCTCAAGTTGCTTACGTTAAAGAATGAACGTAATACCAAGATATTTGAGCTTAACAGTATCTTGAACAGAGGAGGAAATGTATGAATCACTTTATGAGGCTAATCGTTTTGGTATTGCTGGTCACATCCGCGAATGCTATAGAGATCGAATTAAGCGGTTCTGTTATTTCTGATAATCAAAAGATACTCACCAGCCGCTATATGGGGTATGTAAAACATATGGCCGTATCCGAGGGTGACATTGTGAAGAAGGGGCAACTGCTTTATGAGATCGATTCAAAAGAGATAGAGTCTGCAGAGAGACAGGTGGACCTGGCCATTTCACAAGCAAGACTTTCTCTACAGATGAATGAAAATCAATATAATAATGTGCTGACCAACCTTGCAAGGCATGAAAGACTCTATGAGAAGAAAATGGTTTCCAAGTATGAATACGAAATGCTGCAGCTTTCTGCCAAAAATCTGAAAGATATGGTTGCCATTGCCGAACAACAGGTGAAACAGGCATTGGCCAAAAAAGATGAAGTATTGAACCAGTACAATTATTTGAAGATCCATGCACCCAATGACGGTGTCATCGTCGATAAGCGTCTCAATGAAGGAGAGATGGCGATTCCCGGTATGCCGGCAGTCATCTTAACAGACCTGAGCAATTTGAGTATCGTAGCAGAACTGAGTGAAACACAGTTAAAGTACATCAATTTAGGTAAAAAGGTTGACATAGAGATACCTTCCATCGGTTTCAGCACGGTGGGTGAAATAAGTTCGATCATCCCAAGTTCAAACCCTATGACCCACAAATTCAAGATCAAAATGAAATTTGATCGCAAGGGAAGTGCTTCCGTTTATCCTGGTATGTATGCCAAGATCATGATCAAGTAGGCATAGATGGAACATACACAAGCGTATAAAATAGTCAATATAGCAGGAAGACTCGCACAAAGTTTTTTACGTAACCCCTTAACGATAGTTCTGGGTGCAATGTTACTCCTTATCGGATATATGGCGCTTACGACAATGCCCAGAGAAGAGGATCCGCAAATTGCTATATCCGGCGGTGCCGTGATCGTTGCGATGCCGGGTGCTACACCTCAAGAGGTAGAAAATGTCATTGTCAATCCATTAGAACGCAAACTGCGTGAAATACATGGGATCGAGCATATCTATGGCATGGCGATGGAGAACGTAGGAGTTGTGAATGTTATGTACTATATTGGTGAAAACAGGGAAGATTCAAATTTAAAGCTTTATGACAAAGTCATGCAGAATATGGATCTAATGCCTAAGGGTGTCATGCAGCCCAGTGTCAAACCTTTTGATATTGATATTGATATCCCGATCGTCACTGTGGCATTCTATCCAAAAACAAAAAGCACTATAGACGAAGTCGAACTTTTTAAAACGGTCAGAAAGGTCCAGCAAAAAATAAATGCTGTTGACAATGTGGCGAAAACATTGCTCAAAGGTGAGAGAAAAGCACAATATAATATTGAGGTTGATATGGGGAAACTCTCAGCCTATCATCTCTCTTTGGGGCAGATCATGCAGGCGGTACAATCTCTGGCTGTTTCCGTACCTGATGTAAAAGGTAGAACGAGAGAGAATCACTTAGTGGTGTTTGGTGTCAAAAATGCCATTGAAAGTGTCGATGATGTGGGGGATGTGATCGTGGCACAGTATATGGGGTCACCTATATACCTCAAAGATGTTGCCAAGGTAACCGAGGGAGTTGATATCCAAAACTTTCAAACAGCGAAGATCTTATTAAAAGAAGAAAAGGGTCAGGAAAACAGCGTAGATCATGCATCGTCATCCTTAAAACAAAGTATGAGTGAAGAGAAAAATCAAATTACACTCACCGTTGCAAAACTTGCCGGTACCAATGCTGTGTTTGTGGCTGAAGATGTGCTGGATGTGCTCAAAGGGTATGAAGCTGAGTTTGAAAGATTAGGTATAGGGTGCCTGATCACAAGAAACTATGGTGTACGGGCAAATGAAGCAGTCACTGAACTGATGCATCATTTGATCATTACGATCGTGATCATTGCTTTAATGCTGGTGTTTGCTTTGGGTTGGAGAGAGTCGATCATTGTAACCTTTACCGTACCTGCCATTTTGGCAGTGACACTCTTTACGGCATGGATGACAGGGCAGACGATGAACAGGATCACACTCTTCGCACTCTTGTTGTCCCTGGGATTGCTTGTAGATGCTGCGATTATCGTGATTGAAAACATTCACAGACATTTACATAGCCATGGGGTTGAAAGCAAAGAGATGGATGCACTATTGGTTGAGGCAACGGATGAGATCGGTGCACCGACAAATATAGCAACATTGGCGATCATCCTAACGATGGTTCCTATGGCATTTGTTGGCGGTATGATGGGGTCCTTTATGAAACCTATACCCTATAATGTACCCGTAGCACTGGTCGCTTCATTGTTTGTAGCCTATATCTTTACGCCTTATTTGAGTTTAAAGTTATTGAAAAAACCAGAGCATGGCAAGCATGATACACCGGATGATGAAGGATCGAAAGAATGAAAAAACTTGAAAGTTTTATTTATGATATTCTTGATAATAAATCAAAGAAAAAACTGGTGATCGTTTTAACAGCTGCAGCATTTTTCTTGGCGCTTTTAATGTTCCCGACTAAATTGGTACTGGCAAAAATGTTGCCGGGAAAAAGTGATAATACATTTTCTATTTATATTGATACGCCTACAGGTTCCTCTATCGAACAGACCAAAGCGGTGAGTGACTGCGTGATCGATTTCCTCAAACAAGAAGATGAAGTGCTGAATATAGAGCTTTTCCTGGGACAGGGTATTCCGCTTGATTATGCAGGTCTGGTCAAAGGTGCGAGTATGAAACGTACTGAAAATGTTTCAGAAATAGCTGTGAACCTCACGGATAAACATCATCGTGAAGAACCTTCATTCCTTATGGTACAACGCTTAAGACCTAAGATACAGAAAGGATGTACTTCTTTAACAAAAGGTACGAATATTAAATTCATAGAGCAGCCATCCGGACCTCCGACCATGGCATCCATCGTGGTTGAAGTACATGGTGATGACCTACAAAAAATAAGATCTCTTGCTGCGGATGTAGCAGATGTGTTATCCCAAACAGAAGGATTGGTCGATATTGATCTTATGGCAGATGAACAATATGAAAAATATGAATTGATACCTGACAAAGATAAAATTGCCAGAAGCGGTTTAGGCGTGGACCAGGTGAACAATATCATCTATCTTGCTTTTGAGGGGAGGGTCATAGCACATAAGAACTCTCAAAATTCACCCGACCAGATACCTATATTTTTGGTATTGGATAATAACAGTAAAAAATTACCTGTCTCAAATGAAGATACATTGCAAAGCAAACTCTCATCATTGAACTTAATGAATAAGCAGGGTATGATGGTTCCCGTGAGTGAAGTCGTGACGATCCGTAAAGTGATGTCAAATCCTATGATCATGCACAAAAATCTTTCTCGTATGGTGAATGTGATCGCTGAAACCGATATGGTTTCACAGGTATATCCTCTTTTGGAAGCGCGCAGTATGATGCTTGAAAAATTTGAAAAAGAGTATGTTATTACTACCGCCGGATTATCAACGCATATGTTTGATTTTACTTTGGAAGACAAACAGACACATGAAAGATTCCTCATCTCCTGGGACGGTGAAATGAAAGTGACCCTTGATACTTTCAGGGATCTGGGTGCAGCTTTTATCGCTGCTTTGATACTTATCTTCTTGTTGCTGGTCATTTACTATAAGAGTTTTGCCATCAGCGGTATAGTGCTGTTAGGTTCATTCCTCTCTCTTATAGGAGTGATCGTAGGACACTGGGTTGCAAACTGGTTCACTTCTGAGACCTTCTTCCTGACCGCTACTTCGCTTATCGGTTTTATCGCTCTGATAGGTATAAGTTCGAGAAACTCACTGCTTCTTATCGATTTTGCAAAATCTTTGATGGAGATAGAGGGTATCAAAAAACGTAGAGCTATAGCGATCGCAGCAGCAACCAGGGCAAAACCTATTGCTTTGACCGCCGTGGCGATTATTCTGGGTTCTGCTCTGCTTGCAGGGGATCCGGTGTTCGGCGGACTTGGTGTTTCACTTATTTCAGGTACGGTTGCAGCGGTATTTGTTTCACTTCTTTTTATTCCTGTACTGATGGATAATGCAAAAGCGATGGATTTTGAACCCGTAGGCCATTCTGAGGAACCTCATAATATTTCCATCACCAAGTGATCCTCTTTTGGCACCTATTTAGGGTGCCACTACAATTTTTTACCAAGCATTTGCTATAATCACTCATAATTTTTAAGGAGCTACAATGGCTACAATTGGAATGGGTGATATCAAAAAAGGTACAAGACTCGAGATTACAGGAAACCCGTATAAGGTGACAGATTTTCAGCATGTGAAACCAGGTAAAGGTGCAGCATTCGTACGTATGAAGATCAAAAACCTTGCTACGGGAAAAACGATCGAAAAGACCGTACATGCAGGTGATAAATTTGAGGTACCGGAACTTGAACAAAAAACGATGCAATATCTGTATGATGATGGTGAGATGCTTCAATTCATGGATACAACAACGTTTGAACAGATCGGGCTTACACATGAACAGGTAGGTAAAGATACATTTGATTTTATGATAGACGGTATGGAAGCGGAAGTCCTGTTCCATGGAGGCCAAGCGATCTCCGTTGAGATACCGCAAACCGTTGTACTTAAAATAGTAGAAACACCGCCTAACTTCAAAGGGGACTCACAAGGTGGGAAAAAACCGGCTACGCTTGAAAGCGGTGCTGTAGTACAAGTGCCTTTCCATGTGCTTGAAGGTGAAATGATCAAAGTGGATACGGTTGAGGGTAAATATTTGGAGAAAGCCAAATAAACAGTTTCCAGCCTTCATCTGAAAACCTCCTTGACACTGTGTCACCATCCAAAGGTGTATCTTTTGGATGGTTCTCTCACATATTGTTATCCTTCTTCAATACTTTTTAAAAATCATCTATCAATAGTTCTTGTAGGCGAGTCATATATTTGTATCAACCTAGGCATATAGACTATGAAGTATATAGTTTGGCGTTAAATATGTATAAAGTTGTTCATCTACATTACAAGAATAGTTGGGATTAGAATAGAAAATAGAGAGAAAGATATTTTTTTGATGCAGTGTTCAATACTGCCAAAACTGAGGGGGCAAAGAAAATATAAGAAAGTAAAGCCTTCTTATATCTGAATCTTCTACCGCACTGATGCTTAACTGTGTGTAGAGGTAGATGCCTCAGTTGTTTTAGACTCAGCAGAAGCTTTCACTGATGTCTCTTGAGAATCTTTAGTGAGTGTGAGTGCAGCCTGTTTCATATCTTCGAACATCTCTCCAAAGCTAAAGTCTGCTTGTACATTTGTTAATAAAGCCGTGAATGCTACTGCTGTAACGATGATTTTTTTCATATGTGTAACCTTTTTTATAAATTATTTATAAATACTATCCATTATTATTTTATATGTATCTTAAAATTAAAGAATAATTATAATTTTTATGAATATAATATTATTATCTAATAACTATATTAACTTGAAACTATATGTAATGACCATGGCTGATCATATCGGACTTGATATTATGGTTTACTAATAGCTAAGTGGTTATAATCATGACATTACAGCGTTCTTTTAGAATGGTACAGCGCTAAGAAAAGGATGACATATGGCAAGTGTATTACTACCTATAGCAAAAGGTTTTGAAGAACTGGAAGCGGTTGCTCTCATTGATGTGATGCGCCGCGGGGGAATAGAGGTGCGTGTCGCATATTTGGAAGATGAACTGCAGGGTAACTTGGTCCTGGGAGCAAACGGGATCACACTGCAGGCTGATACTTCTATCAAAAATGTGATCAGTGATGACTTTGATATGATGGTGCTTCCAGGCGGTTGGGGCGGAACACATGCCCTGGCTGAAAATGCAAGGGTGATAGAGCTCCTCCAGGAGTTCAAAGCCACAAAAGTGGTAGGGGCCATGTGTGCTGCACCTTTTGCACTTAAAAAAGCCGGTGTTTTAGGCAATGAATATACCTGCTACCCCGGGGCCAAAGATGAGATAGACCATCCCGGATACAGAGAAGATATGAAAGTGGTGACCGATGGGAATGTCATGACGTCACAGGGTCCGGGAACAGCTGTCTGTTTCGGGCTTGCGATTGTAGAACGGCTTGTAGGGAAAGAGAGTATGCAGGCGGTAAAAGAGGGTATGCTTTTAGGGTATTGCTAAAATGCGTGCCGCTGAAACACTCTGATGAAGCAGCTGGATGCTGCTTCTATCTGCCTTTTAATTGTTTTTCATTAATTATTAGCAGCAATGATGCTTAGAGCCAACTGTTGGGCAGCCAGAACAGAAGTTTGTGTTGCAGCGATATTGACGCTCTGCAGTTCCTGGGTAAGAAGGATCTGATCTGCTGCCAAACCTATATTATCAGCCATCAGAAGGATCTGGTCGGCCATTTCCAAAATATTGTTGGAAAGTTTGCCGATATCCGAAGAGAGGCTAAGCATACTCCCCATCGCATCAAGAAGTGTACTTTCTCTTGTGAAGAGTTGTGAAGCTTGGATGGCAGTCCCATAGCCATCCATCACGATACCTATTGAGTTCATAATGATGGAAACACTAACCAACTTGTTCAATGTATCTGAGTTGATATAGAGGGTATTTTGAACCATATCTGTATTGAACAACGCTTTAAACTGTTCCACCTGAGCCAGATAGGTATTGACATCTGTTTGCACATCTTCCAGTGCGTTGGCCATGTTCCAAGGATTGAGTGCAACCAAAGACATTTGGGCCAATAGGATATTCCCTTCGGTGATCAGTGTGTCCAAAGAAAGGTCATAACTGGCAGTTTCGATCACAGATACCAGGGCAAGTGTATTGGTCTGTGTCTGTAAGAGTGTGTTCTGGGTCAGTATCAGGTTCTCACTCTGGATGGCCTGTGTCTCCAGGATACGATCTGCCATCAGGCCGATATTGTCTGACATGATCAGTATATTGTCCGCCATTTCACCTATCCTGTCCGCCATTTCTCCGATATCACCTGAAAGCTGCAACATGGCTGCTATGGCGTCAGCAAGTATGAAAGCCTCTGTATTGGGTTGAAGCAGTGTAATTTCATCTGACAGAAGGGATGTTTGGTTGGAGAGTGACGCTGCAGATACAAAGAGATCCTCTGTAAGTGAGAGTGTCTCATTATCGAGTGTGATCGGTGAAGAAAAACCCTCATTCATAAGGGCGATTGCATTCACAATAGCTTTGGCTTGATCGTTCAGTGAGATCAAGGATGCACACATCGTATTTGAAGTCAGCTCTGCAGTAGAGATACTGCTGTTGAGTTCCAGCATAGAGGTGTGGATGTTGGCCAGGTCCGTTTTAAGGTCTGCTTGAAGTAATGATGCCGAGAATGCAAGAGCTGCAAAAAATTTAAGTATATGATTCATTTTTACTCCCTATAGTCCAAAGTTTTTGATCACAGTGATCATGATAGACTGCGACGTTAAAAGTGATGATTTTGTCAGTGCGACATTTGTCATCTGAATATTCTGTGTCGTGACAATGTTGTCTGACATCAGTCCGATATTGTCTGCCATAATGTAGATCTTATTGGTCATTTGCATGATACGGTCAGACATGACCCCTATATCTTTAGTGAGTTGAAGCATGGTGGCTGTCGCGTCAGAGAGGATAACGGTATCGGTTAAAGGTGCAAGCTGTTCGATCGTATGGGCATAATTTTCCAATGATGCACTGAGTGCACGATGTATCACTGAAAGGTCACCCAGCATGGTGAGCGTATCGGCATTGATATAATGGCTCATTTTCGCACTGTTGGTTACCATGAGATCCAAAAGGGTTGTCATGTTTCCTAAGAGGGTTGTTGTTTGTGATTGAATAGATGCAAGTTCATTTTGCATATTACTGTTTGTAAGGTTGGTTTGGTTCATCTCATTGGAGAGAAATTCTGTATTATTGATGATCTGTCCCAAGGTCAAATTATAGGCAATGGTAGAGAGTGAATCACTCAAAAGTACCATATTCTGCTGTGTGAGCAAAATAGAACTTTGTGTTGAAGCTATGTTTTGATTTTGAATCATTTGTGTCGTGATGATCCTGTCTGCCATCAGACCGATATTGTCAGCCATGATCAATATACGATCGGCCATTTCCAAAATACGGTCTGCCATTGCACCGATATCTTGAGAAAGTTGCAAGATAGCATTGAGTCCGGCACTGTATTCAAAAAGTTCAGCAGTCTCCGTGATCGTGTTTAACTCCATAGTTAAACGCACGGACTCAACACTCATATTTTGACTTAAAGAAGATAAAGTATCTAATACATCCATATCCGTATCGGTCACTGAAAAAGAAGACATAGTCTCTGTCATGTTCTGAATGGTTAAAGCATGATCCTCAATAGACTGATTCAAGGTTCTCAACTGTGCACATGAACCCTCTTGATTGAAAGTAAAATTTTCCAACGCACTGTTCAGTGTACTGGTTTGGTTTAGCAGGCTTTGCAGATCTGTATGTATATCTGCACGTAATGGCATACTGGCCAAGAGTATGACAGTAAAAAACTTTACAAAGTTTTTCATATGATTTCCTTTTATAAGTGAATATTTTAATATAAATAATTCGGGATTATACTAAATGATTCTTAAAGGTATATGTTATGAATATCATTAATTTAAGTTATAGTTTTATATTTCGGCAAAACAATGATAAAGTAGTCGTTTATACCAAATGGTCTGAGAAGAATAGTTGGTTATTTTCAATCCATTTTTACCTAAATTTTGTTATATTAGGCTCAATATTTCTAAAGGTCACATATGTCAGAAGAACCAAAAGTCAAACCCCAATTTACCCATTTGCATCTGCATACAGAATACTCACTGCTTGATGGCGCAAATAAGATCAAAGCACTTGCGAAAAAGATCAAAGAGCAGGGAATGACCTCTGTGGCTATGACAGACCATGGCAATATGTTCGGTACCATTGACTTTTATAATACCATGCGTAATGAGGGGATAAAACCGATCATCGGGATGGAGGCGTATGTACACAACCAGGCAGACCTTGGAGATAAATCTATACGACAGCGTTTTCACCTTTGTCTCTATGCTAAGAATGAAGTCGGTTATAAAAACCTGATGTACCTGAGTTCACGTGCATATATCGACGGGTTTTACTACTATCCCCGTATCAACTGGGATCTTCTTAAAGAGAACAGTGAAGGTCTTATCTGCTCTTCTGCCTGTTTGCAAGGGGAAGTCAACTGGCATATGAATCTTTCGGAGAGAAATGTGAAGTTTGGTGCCAAAGGGTATGAGGAGGCAAAAAAAGTTGCCTTGAAATATAAAGAGGTCTTTGGTGATGACTTTTATCTGGAACTGATGCGTCATGGTATCGGTGATCAGCATCGTATAGACAAGCAGATCATACAGCTTTCACAAGAGACCGGTATCAAGATTGTAGCGACCAATGATACGCACTATACAGAACAGAAAGATGCAGATGCCCATGAAGCATTTATGTGTATCGCAATGAACAAACTCTATGATGATCCTAACCGTCTGCGTCATTCGGTCCATGAGTTTTATGTGAAATCACCGGAGCAGATGGCAGAACTTTTTGCAGATATTCCTGAAGCCATTGAACATACACAGGAGATAGCGGATAAATGTAACCTGGAGATCAAGCTGGGTGATCCTACCCCGCCTAATTTCAAATTCGCTAGAGAACGTGCAGCAGAGTCAGGCATCAGTATGCCTGAACCGGACAAAGAGTATTCACTGGAGAACGACAAAATCCTTTTTATTGAAGAGTCTAAAAGAGGACTTGAAAATCGTCTTAAGATCGTCCCGGAAGAGAAGCATGAAGAGTACAGAGCCAGGCTCCAAGTGGAGATAGATATCATCAACAATATGAAGTTCCCGGGGTATATGCTGATCGTTTGGGATTTTGTGGATGCGGCGAAGCAGATGGGTATCCCGGTTGGACCCGGGCGTGGTTCTGCTGCCGGATCTCTTGTAGCCTATTCTTTGGGTATTACAGATATCGATCCTATGCCTTATGGACTGCTCTTTGAGCGTTTCTTGAATCCTGAACGTATCTCCATGCCGGATATCGATATGGACTTCTGTCAGGCACGTCGTCAAGAGATATTGGATTATGTGGTTGAAAAGTACGGACGGGTCAACGTGGCACAGATCATCACTTTTGGTAAATTATTGGCCAAAGGCGTGATCCGTGATGTGGCGCGTGTCCTTGATATGCCCTACTCCAAAGCAGATGCCATGGCGAAACTTATCCCGGATGAACTGGGGATAGATCTGAAAAATTCTTATGAAAAAGAACCTAAGATCAAAGAACTCCTAGAGAGTGATCCGCAGGCAAAACGTACCTGGGAGTATGCACTCGCGCTTGAAGGACTGAATCGTAATGCAGGAACACATGCTGCAGGTGTGGTTATCTCCAATGAACCGCTTTGGCAGAAAACCCCCCTGTTTAAACCTACAGGACTTGATACGCTTGCAACACAGTACAGTGGAAAATATGTAGAAGATGTGGATCTTATCAAGTTTGACTTTTTGGGACTCAAAACCCTTACCGTCATAGAAGAGGCACTGAAGCTTGTAGAGAAGAGACATGGCAAGCGTATCAATTTCGTCGAAGAGGACATTGAAGACAAAGAGGTCTATGACTATATCAGTACCGGTGAGACACTGGGATTGTTCCAGATAGAATCTGCCGGGATGCAGGACTTGGCCAAAAAACTGAAACCAAACGGTTTTGAGGATGTGATTGCGATGCTCGCACTTTACCGTCCTGGACCAATGGAGTCAGGGATGCTAGATGATTTTGTCGAGCGTAAGCACGGACGGGCAGAGATCACGTATGCTTTCCCTGAACTTGAACCTATCCTCAAACCAACCTATGGGGTCATCGTTTACCAGGAACAGGTGATGCAGATCGTGCAGACCATCGGTGGATTCAGTCTTGGGGGTGCGGACCTGGTACGTAGAGCGATGGGTAAGAAGATCAAAGAAGAGATGGATAAACTCAAAGGGCAGTTTGCCGATGGTGCTGCTAAAAAGGGCTTTGACAGAGAAAAAGCCGCAGATCTTTTTGATCTTATCGTAAAATTTGCAGGCTATGGTTTTAACAAATCCCACTCTGCTGCGTACGCGATGATCACCTTTTATACTTCTTATTTGAAGCATTATTATCCTACAGAGTTCATGGCGGCTATCCTGACACTCGAAAAGAACAATACAGACAAAGTGGTCAAATATGTAGATGAACTCAAACGTATGGGTATTCAACTTCTCCCGCCGGATATTAACCGTTCAGGGCTTGTATTTGAAGCGCGTAAGGTTGATGGTGATGAGGTCGTTATGTTTGGTATGGGTGCCATTAAAGGTGCAGGTGATATCGCCCTTAATACGATGCTTAAAGTGAGGAAAGAGGGAGAGTTCAAGGACTTTTCTGACTTTGTCTCACGTATTGATTCAAGTAAAGTAAACAAGAAAGTTATCGAGTCACTCATTAAAGCGGGTGCATTTGACAGCTTTGGCTACAGTCGTAAAGCGATGCTTTCACAGATAGAAGAGATCATAGAGACAGCGAAAAAAGCAGGGGATGCGAAGAAACAGGCAGTGGGTTCACTGTTTGGTGAGGCTGCAGAGATGACCTCTGTTACTTTAGAACTTTCTCACATGACAGAGTTTGAACCCATGGAAATTCTGGAGATGGAAAAAGAATCACTAGGTTTCTATGTTTCCGGTCATCCCCTGGATAAATACCGTGAAACACTGGATGAGATCAGCTACACACTTAGTTCAGAGATAGACGATCTAGCGGATGGATCACAGGCAATGTTCATCGGTAAAATAGAACATATCACCCAAAAGGTAAGCAAGAAAGGGAACAAGTTCGGTATCGCCAATATCATGGACCTGCACGGGAACATCGAACTGATGCTCTTTGAAAACCGTCTGAAAGAACTCGAAGAGGATTTTGATCTGAGCAAACCCATTGCTTTTAAAGTGAAGATCACCAAAGACGGTGACTTTACACGTATGAATATATTGAAAATTTCAAGTATGAAAGATGCGAAGAAGACGAAGGTCAAAGTAGAAAAAGAGGTGAAACATGTCGAAGAGCCTGTGCAGCCTCCGCTGATTCTCTCGCTTAACCTCATGCCTGATGCAAAAATAGTTGAAGAGTTGATGTGTCTGGTTGACAAATACCCTGGAAAACGTCCGTTAGAAGTTCATATCAAGTCGAAACTTGCAGATGTAGTTATAGAGTCAAAGTTAAAAGTGAGTGAACTTATTATGGAAGAGGCAAAAGAGCTTGGGGTTTATTTGGAGGAGCATTTAGCTGTCGAAGGATAAACTCATTCAACCAATATGTTTATAGTTCAAAAGGAAATAATATGCTCAAAAATATGTTAGTGATTCTATCTTTATTTACTTTCGCGTCTGCAGAACAAAATACAGCTATGATACATGCACATAGTATTGATATTAGCTACACTGCAGAAGATGGAAAAGTTAAAAAAACGACAATCGCCAGAGACTCAGACTTAAGATGTCGTAAGATACCTTTTAATGCAAGAGAGTATTGGGATGGCTCGTATGCCAGTAAAGATGTGGCAGAATATTGTAAAAAAACATTTATTACTGCTGCGGGAAAACTCTCTCCGATGAAGATGCATAAAGATATTGAAACTTTTGGAGAGCTTGAAGTATTGGAGTTTCTTGAAGAGATGCAGGATGACAAGGAAATGTTGTTCGTTGACAGCAGAAAAACACAATGGTTTAAAAGTTTGACCATACCTTCAGCTATCAATATACCTTTTATCTACTTTACCGAGCGAGACAAGTGGATTGAAGAGAAGAAAGAAGCACTCAAACGTTTTGGGGTTAAAGGTGACAAGGCATCTTATGATTTCTCAAAAGCTAAGACTATCCTATTCTTTTGTAATGGTGTTTGGTGCAGACAGTCACCACAAATGATAGAGGCTCTTTTAGAATTAGGATACCCACCGAAAAAGTTGAAGTGGTATCGGGGTGGCATGCAAAGTTGGTTGAGTGTCGGTATGACCTCTACTCGGACAGCAGAGTAACTAGTTAATCATAACTGATTTTAGGTAAAAATGATGCAAGCGTATTGCAAGTTGTCAATTAAGGTTATACCAGGCCTTTAATCTTCTTTTTATTAATATCTATTATAATAATCCCTTATTAACACTAAAGGACAAAAATGAAATTTATTAAAGGTTTGTTTACATTTGTAGGCGCAGTCGTTGTGATTGGTTTTATTTTCGCATTCGTGAAGTTTGATCTGGGTACAAAGGTCGGGCAGGTAAGTAAACTTGATCCTCAGGCGTTACCGGAGTACATGAAAATGTTTGATAAAGTACTCGAAACAGGAGATCCTGCTAAAGGGATGATCCGAAAAGTAAAAATGGTCATACCCGAAGGTATGACAAAACAAGAAGCATTTGAAAATGCTTTAGAGATCATGGATGAAACAGCAAGTGAATATGGTATGGCATTGGTAGACAGTAAAACGATGCCTAGACATGGAAAGCTGTTTAAAGATGGTGGGCTTCTTACGCATATTCGTTCCTATTGTTCTCCTTATATTGCAGATAAGTTTTTAGGACATTCTGCAGAGTTTATCGGTTTCATGCCATGTAGAATCGGTTTTGTAGAAGAGCCAAACGGAGATATCTATATTTATACGATGAGTATGGAACTGATGATAAGTGGCGGTTATACTTTATCACCTGACCTTTATGAACTCGCAAATGAAGTAAGAACAGGTATGTATACGATGATGGAAGATGCCGCTGCCGGAGAGTTTTAGCAGATGTGTACAGCTTTATCAGGAATTCTATGTCTGCGTTAGAAGATGAAAAAGCATTTACACTCTTAGAGCAAGCAGTCTATAGGGCTCAGGGGCTCCTTGAACAAACGAAGTATTTTCAACCTTTCTTGATGTTACTAAATGATGCGGGAGAGGTCGAACTTTTCGAAAATGAAGTGAAAGATACGACCGAGAGTTATGCGTTATTGGAAGATACATTAAAAAAACGTATCAAAGAGGGTGGTGTAGATGTCATGGTGTTGGCGGTGGATACACTCATACCTGAAAATTTTGTTCAAGATGTTCCAAGTGGTATACGTCTGCATTTAGAAGAAAAAAGTCAAATAGGCAAGAAGATCGCTGCAAGATTTCTCTACGTCCCCTATGAACTATGCAGGGCAGGTGAGGGTGAAATGTTCGTGAAACTCCACAGTCCGATACCGGTAGGTTTTCCTGCGGAATATATTGTAAGTTAAATGGCTGTATAATTCGAAGATACAGCTCATTTCAACTACATAAAGGCCCAAATTTGTGTAGTATAGAAACAAATAAATAATATAACTTTTTGATAACACCCCATTTCAATCCAATCATACTAAAATAGTGCTACAATCTCTCCATTAACAATCAAACTAAGGAACAGATATGTCAAACTTACCAAAAATCATATGGTCAAAAATCGATGAAGCACCGGCACTAGCTACGTATTCATTGTTACCAATCGTAAACGCGTTTACTCAGGCAGCAGGCGTAGAAGTTGTAGAGAGTGATATCTCATTGGCAGGAAGAGTACTTGCAGCTATGGGTTTAGCAGAAGATGAACTCTCTAAACTAGGTGAAGTGGTTTTACAACCAGACGGGAACATCATTAAACTTCCAAACATTTCAGCTTCTGCAGGTCAACTTAAAGATTGTATCGCTGAGCTTCAAGGTCAAGGTTACGATATCCCTAACTACCCTGAAAATCCAACAACGGATGAAGAGAAAGCGATTCAAGCTAAATATGCTACTTGTTTAGGTTCTGCTGTTAACCCGGTACTTAGAGAAGGAAACTCAGACAGACGTGCTGCAAAAGCTGTAAAAAGATTTGCACAAAACAACCCGCACAGACTTAAGCCTTTTGCTGAAAACTCAAAAGCATATGTTGCACACATGGAAGGTAAGGGAGATTTCTACGGAAACGAGAAATCTGTGACTATGGATAAAGCGCAAAAAGTGACTATTGCTTTTAACGGTAAAGAGTTAGCAACTATCGATGCACTTGCTGGTGAAGTACTTGATGGAACATTCATGTCAGTGGCTGCACTTAGAACATTCTATAAGCAAACGATCGAAGATGCAAAAGCAAAAGATCTTATCTGGTCACTTCACTTGAAAGCGACTATGATGAAGATCTCTGACCCTATCATGTTTGGTCACGGATTTGAGATCTTCTTTGCAGATGTATTCGCTAAATATGCAGACACATTTAAAGAAGTTGGTGTGAATCCAAACATGGGTATGTCAGACTTAGAGAAAAAGATCGCTGGTCATGCACAAGAAGCTGAGATCAAAGCAGCGTTCCAAGCAGTAGTTGATGCAGACGCTCCAAAGATCGCAATGGTTGATTCTGATAAAGGTCAAACAAACTTTAACGCATCTAACGATGTCATCATCGATGCTTCTATGCCTGTAGTAGTTAGAGAAGGTGGTAAACAGTGGGATAGAACAGGTGCTGCTCTTGAAACTGTAGCAGTTGTTCCTGATTCTACTTATGCAATGTTCCATGCTGAGATGGTAGCTGACTGTGTGAAGAACGGTCAATTCGATGTAGCGACAATGGGTACAATGCAGAATATCGGTCTTATGGCTCAAAAAGCTGAAGAGTACGGTTCTCACCCAACAACTTTCGAACTTGCTGAAGCAGGTAAAGTAACTGTAACTGCTGAAGATGGTACAGAATTGATGAGCTTTGATTGTGAAGCGGGTGATATCTGGAGAATGTCTAGAGCTAAAGATATCCCGATCAAAGACTGGATCAGACTTGCGTTTGAAAGAGGTCAGATCGAGCAGATCCCAGTTGTATTTTGGCTAGATGAGAACAGAGCGCACGATGCTCAGATGATCGCAAAAGTTAAAAAGTATATGCCAGAGTTCAACACTGAAGGTCTTGAGATTCACTTTATGGATATCACTTCTGCAACAAGATTTACTAACACAAGAATCAGAGAAGGGCTAAATACCATCGCTGTAACTGGTAACGTACTTAGAGACCACTTGACTGACATGTACCCGATCCTAGAGCTTGGTACTTCAGCTAAAATGCTTTCAATCGTTCCATTACTTGCAGGTGGTGGATTGTATGAAACCGGTGCGGGTGGATCTGCTCCTAAGCACGTGGATCAATTCCTTGCAGAGGGTCACTTAAGATGGGATTCACTTGGTGAGTTCTTGGCATTGGCTGAGTCATTGAGATTCATCGGTCAAAAACATGACGATGCTAAACTTAAAGCACTTACAGAAGCTTTAGATGAAGCAAACAACGGTTACCTTGACAACAGTAAAGAGCCAGGTAGAAAAGTAGGAGAGCCAGACAACAAAGCGTCTCACTTCTACCTTGCACAGTACTGGGCAGAGGCACTTGCAAACGGTTCAGACGCTGAACTGGCTGCGAAATTCGCTCCGGTTGCAGAAGCACTGAAAGAGAATGAAGCGAAGATCATGGAAGAGCTTCTTGCTGTTGAAGGTAAAGCTCAGGATGTTGGCGGATACTTCCACCCGAACGATGCGTTGGCAGCTAAGGCAATGAGACCATCTGCTACACTTAATGCGATTATTGACGCTATATAAGTAGTTAGCTATATAAGCATTGTACTTTTTTTGTACAATGCTCGTAGCCAAAATAAAACAAAATTGCGGTATTCTACGCATTTATCAGAACATGGTTCTGAACACTTCTTAATTATCTAGTGTAAAAAGATACTTTCGGCACGGGTGTGTCATTAAACATAGGGTTGATGTAAACCTCTTTTATCGCAAGGCATAATTGATAACAAAAGTTATGAGTTATGTTTTGCTCTGGGGTCCCCTATAGTTCTCACTTAAAAGGATTGTAATGGTAAAAAAAGGTAAAAAAGTAACGGTTATCGGTGCAGGAAATGTTGGAGCGACTGTAGCATTTATTCTTGCAATGAATGGTGCATGCCACCATGTTGTATTGAGAGATAGAAATACGGAGATCGCTAAAGGTAAAGCGTTGGATATGTCACAGGCAGCGAACGCGGCAAGATCACACACTATTGTCTCTGTTGCCGAAGATGCTTCGGGTATGGCAGGATCAGATGTGGTCGTGATCACGGCAGGAAGTCCTAGACTACCAGGAATGAGTAGAGATGATCTCCTTATGATCAATGCAGAGATCACAAAAGAAGTGGTTGCAGATGTAAAAAAATATGCACCTGACTCGATCATCATTATGGTTTCAAATCCTCTTGATGTAATGACCTATGTGGCATTGAAAGAATCAGGTTTTCCAAAAGAGAGAGTCGTTGGAATGGCAGGTATTTTGGATTCTGCAAGAATGGCACACTTTATTTTTGAAAAAATAGGTTACGGTGCAGGTCAGATACGTGCTTCTGTGATGGGTGGACACGGTGATGATATGGTACCACTACCAAAATTCTCAACGGTTGCAGGTGTACCGTTGGTAGACATTTTATCTGAGAAGGATATTTGTGAAGTGGTCGAAAGAACCAAGCATGGTGGAGCAGAAATAGTCGGTTATCTTAAAACGGGATCTGCATATTATGCACCGGCAAAATCCACAGCGATCATGGTCGAAGCTATCTTGAAAGACACAAAACAGATTCACTCTTGTGCTGTATATCTGGATGGTCATTACGGATATTCTGATGTGGTTTCAGGTGTACCTGTTGCACTGGGAGCAGGGGGTGTTGAAAAACTTTTTGAAATGACATTGAATGATGATCAAAAAGAAAGATTTGAAAAAAGTGTTGGTTCTGTAAGAAGTATGATCGATGTACTTAAAGAGAAGAATTTTTTTGGTTAAAGGGTATAGATGAGAGAAATTGAATTTGATGTTGTTGTAAAAGCAGTAAAAGATATGATCATGCATTGTGGTACAGATCTACCACAGGATACGTATGATGCACTCCAAGCTGCTATGGAGGCTGAAAAGTCACCAGTAAGTAAAGAGGTGATACGCCAAATACTTGAAAATGCCAACATCGCGAAAGATGAAAAGAGACCACTCTGTCAAGATACAGGTTTGGCAGTATTTTTTGTAAAGGTCGGTGAAGATGTGCGAATTAAAGGCGGTCTTTTAAAAGATGCGATCAACAAAGGAACAGAAGAGGGGTACACGGAAGGGTATCTAAGAGCTTCAACATGTGAACCGTTCAGTCGCTTGAATTTAAAAGATACCGTAGGATATAACCTTCCGGCTATTATCCATTTTGATATCGTTGAAGGAGATAAGATCGACATTGAATACGCTGCAAAAGGTGGTGGTTCAGAGAATGTTTCCCGTGCAAAAGTACTGCCTCCTGCAGCAGGGAAAGATGGCGTGGTTGAGTTTGTAAAAGAGGTGATCTCTGATGCAGGCGGAAACCCATGCCCTCCTATTACTGTGGGTGTGGGGATCGGCGGAACATTTGAAAGAGCAGTTATCTCCTCCAAACATGCACTTTTTAGAGATCTTGAAACAACACACGAAGACCCTGAGATGGCTGAACTCGAAGAGAGAATTTTAACTGAGATCAACCATCTTGGTATTGGTGCTATGGGTATGGGTGGAACGAAGACGGCATTGGCTGTACATATTGAGTCAAACCCTTGTCACATCGCGTCACTTCCTGTCTCTGTCAATGTTCAGTGTCACTCATCAAGACATACACATATCACGATATAAGAGGAAGGAATGGCTACGTATACATTAACAACACCACTCACTTCTGAAGATACAAAAAAACTTGTAGCTGGAGATACTGTTTTACTGAACGGTACTATATACACGGCTAGAGATGCTGCACATAAGAGACTTGTAGAGCTCATCGAAGCAGGTAAGGAACTTCCGTTTGATCTAGAAGGTTCTGTGATCTATTTTGTTGGTCCAACACCTCCTAAGCCAGGTGACCCGATCGGTAGTGCAGGTCCAACGACTTCTTATAGAATGGACTCTTATTCTCCAACGATGTTAAAGCATGGTTCAAAGGGAATGATCGGAAAAGGTAAAAGAAACCAGGAAGTAAAAGATGCGTGTGTTGCATATGATGGTATCTATTTTGGTGCTACAGGTGGAGCAGGTGCTTTACTTGGTAAACAGATCCGTTCAGCAGAAGTCATCGCGTATCCGGAACTTGGCCCGGAAGCTGTAAGAAAGATCACAGTCGAAGATTTTCCTGTCACTGTTGTCAATGATACCAAAGGTAATGATATCTATCAGATGGGCCGTGCACAGTACGAGGTTAAGGATTAAAATCCAATGCATTTGAAGGGCTAAACCTCGAATCGTATAGCTTAAAAAAGATTTCAATTGGGTAACACTGTATTTAACTATATCCAGTGTCACCTACTTCCTACCACATCACTATTCACATTTTTTAGCTTCGCAATATTTCATTAACCGAAACATAGTACCATAGTCAATAATGATGATGGGAAAGGATCACCTATGGATTATAGAATAGAAAAGGACACGATGGGGGAGATGCAGGTCCCTGCTGACAAATACTGGGGTGCACAAACACAACGATCCGTGCATAATTTTGAGATAGGCAATGAAAAAATGCCTCTTGAAGTCGTTTATGGTTTTGCCAATCTAAAAAAAGCCTGTGCACTGGTCAATCACTCTTTAGGTCGCCTCGATGATGAAAAAACAACGGCGATATCCAAGGCATGTGATAGGGTTCTCTCGGGTGAACTGGATGACAATTTCCCCCTTGTCGTATGGCAGACAGGATCAGGTACACAGTCGAACATGAATATGAATGAAGTCGTTGCGAATAAAGCAACAGAGATCCTGGGTGGAGATTTTACACAAGAAAATCTGGTGCATCCCAACGATGATGTAAATAAAGGTCAGAGTTCAAATGACACGTATCCTACTGCGATGCGTATCGCTGAAGTTGTAGCGGTCACAGATAAGCTTCTTCCCGCACTCAGCCAATTGAAAAACACACTGGATGAAAAAGCAAAAATGTTTTCTGACATTGTGAAGATAGGTCGTACACATCTTCAAGATGCAACTCCACTGACACTGGGACAAGAACTTTCCGGGTATGTTGCTATGCTAGAGACAAATCTTAAGCAGATCAATGATGCACTTCTCTACTGTAAAGAACTGGCGATCGGCGGTACGGCTGTAGGTACGGGTCTGAATTCTCATCCTGAGTTTTCACAAAGAGTAGTGGTGCAACTGAACCAGTTTATGGCAAAAAATTATGGATTTGTTTCGCAGGCCAATAAGTTTCATGCACTTACGGGACATGATGCTGAAGTTGTATTGAGTGGAGCACTTAAGGCACTTGCTGCAAATCTTATGAAAATCGCCAATGATATACGATGGTTGGCATCAGGTCCAAGATGTGGTTTAGGAGAGATCGAGATTCCTGCAAATGAACCGGGTTCTTCTATCATGCCGGGTAAGGTCAATCCGACACAGGCAGAAGCGATGACCATGGTGGCGGTACAGGTGATGGGTAATGATACAGCAGTGGGGATCGCCGCATCCCAAGGGAATTTTGAACTCAATGTCTTCAAACCGGTGATCGCGTATAATGTCCTGCAATCCATTCGGCTTCTCTCTGATACCTTAAGAAGTTTTGATCTGAACTGTGCAGTAGGGATCGAGCCGATCAGAGCCAATATTGACAAATTCTTAAATGATTCACTCATGTTAGTGACTGCATTGAATCCTCATATCGGGTATGAAAATGCAGCAAAAATCGCGAAGCAGGCGCATGCAAACGGTACGACACTGAAAGAAGAAGCTGTAGCACTTGGCCTGATGTCTGCAGAAGAGTTTGATAAAAATGTGAAACCCGAAGAGATGGTTTCCCCCAAAGCTTAATGTTTTACCTCCCTTTTGTTACCAAAAGGGACAATATGATGGCTACACTATAAAATCTGAGAGAATCTCTCTAACTTAAATGTGTAAATACATAACAGTTTTCTAAAATCACTATCTTTTATAGACAAATTAATCAATTCTTATTCTCTTTCATCGTATAGTATTCCAATTTTATTAAAAGGAGTACACGTGAATATTCATGAGTATCAAGCGAAACAAATATTCCAAAAGTATGGTGTTCCAACACCTAGAGGTATTATTGCAAATACACCTGATCAAGCTGTAGCAAATGCACAAGAACTGGGTGGTAATATTTGGGTAGTAAAGGCACAGATCCACGCTGGTGGTAGAGGACTGGGCGGTGGTGTCAAACTTGCTAGGTCTGAGGAGGAAGTAAGAGAACTTGCCAAAGAGATCCTGGGTATGACTCTGGTCACACACCAAACTGGACCAGAAGGTAAATTGGTTCAAAAAGTATATATCGAAGAGGGTGCAGCGATTGCCGATGAGCTTTATCTTTCTGTTGTACTTGACAGAGCCGCTGAAATGCCAATTATCATGGCTTCAACTGAAGGTGGTATGGATATTGAAACGGTAGCACATGATACTCCTGAAAAGATCATAAAAATCAAAGTAGATCCTGCGATCGGGTTCCAACCTTACCATGGTAGAGAACTTGTATTCGGTCTTGGTATCACAGATAAAGATGAACAAAAGAAGATGATGGATTTCGCTTCTAAACTGTATAAGCTTTATATGGAAAATGATGCCGAGATGATCGAGATCAATCCGTTGATCAAAACAGAGTCTGGTGACTTCCTGGCACTCGATGGAAAAATGGGATTCGATGACTCTGCTCTTGGACGCCACCCGGATATCGAAGATATGAGAGATATCTCAGAAGAAGACCCTGATGAGAGGGAAGCGAGCCAATATGGTCTTTCTTATATCGCACTTGATGGTGAGATCGGTTGTATGGTAAACGGTGCAGGTCTTGCAATGGGTACTATGGATACGATCAACTATATGGGTGGAACACCTGCAAACTTCCTTGATGTGGGTGGTTCGGCAAATGCTGAAACAGTTGCAAAAGGATTTGAGATCATTCTTAAAAATCCAAACGTGAAAGCGATCTTTGTAAATATCTTCGGTGGTATCGTAAGATGTGACAGAATTGCAAACGGTATTCTTGAAGCAACAAAACTTGTAGATGTACATGTACCTGTTATAGTGCGTCTTGATGGAACGAATGCAGCGGAAGCAGCAGAGATTCTTAAAAATGCAAATATTCCAAACGTTATTGCAGCAACAGATCTAGCAGATGGTGCAGCAAAAGCAGTAGCAGCGGCAAAGGGAGAGTAATAGATGTCAATTTTAGTAAATAAAGATACAAAAGTAATCGTTCAAGGTTTTACAGGTAAAGAGGGTTCTTTCCATGCTGAACAGTGTATAGACTATGGTACAAATATCGTAGGTGGTGTGACACCGAACAAAGGTGGACAAACACATCTTGGAAAGCCTGTATTTAATACAGTGAGAGATGCAGTAGAGACTACTGGGGCAACTGTTTCTATGATATTCGTTCCACCGGCATTTGTAGCAGATGCGGTCATGGAAGCAGCGGATGCGGGTATCGAACTTGCAGTCATCATTACAGAAGGTGCACCGGTTAGAGATATGCAAATGGCTAAAGCGCATGCCGTTAAGAACAATATGAAGACGATCGGGCCAAACTGTCCTGGTATCATTACAGCAGAAGAGTGTAAGATAGGGATCATGCCTGGTATGATCTTCAAAAAAGGGAATATCGGACTTATCTCTAAATCTGGTACATTGACGTATGAAGGCGCAAACCAGGTATGTAATGAAGGTTTTGGTATTTCAACAGCTGTTGGTATCGGTGGAGACCCGATCATTGGTCTTAGCTACAAGCACCTTCTTAAAGAATTCCAGGATGATCCTGAAACTGAAGCGATCGTTATGATCGGTGAAATTGGTGGAGATCTTGAGATCCAGGCAGCAGCATATATCAAAGAGAACATCACTAAACCAGTGGTTGCTTTCATCGCAGGTCAAACTGCACCGGCAGGTAAAAGAATGGGGCACGCAGGTGCAATTATCTCTGGTTCTGCAGGTACAGCAAAAGAGAAAATGGATGCACTTCAGGCAGCAGGCGTGAAAGTGGTTGTTTCTCCTGCTGAGATCGGTAAAGCTGTGAAAGAAGTTCTTTCTTAATTCATACGCTTTTAGTGGGCATACGTGCCCACACCTCTATCATCTATTTCTTTTCTACACTCATTTTTATCCCCCTTGTAATAATGTAATATTATATTTTTAATTTAGTTTTTTTGACTATAATACTACTAAATTTAATCGTCAGGAGTTATTTATGCAGCAATCATTTGAGGTCTTTAATGTCAAATGTGGCGGGTGTGCAGCTACACTCAAGAGTAAACTTGCCAAAGAATTTGGAGAGATAGAAGTCGATTTAAACGTACTTCCTCGAAAAATAACTTTAGATATAGACAACAAGGATATCGATAAATTATCCAAAGCATTGAAAGCACTCGGTTATCCTTTGGCTTCAGAAGAGATGGGTTTCATGGACAGTACTTCAGCAAAAGCAAAAAGTTTTGTTTCTTGTGCCATAGGTAAAATGAACAGTTGATCTGGAGAAATAATTTCTGTAATTTCCCTGCTTCTATAGAGTATATCAATTCTTATATTAATCATAACTCTTAACAATCACCTTTTTATATGGTATAATTGCATTAAGGTGAATAGGTAGTTGCTGGTGGCTTTATGCCACGAGAGGAAAGTCCGGGCTGCAAGTGAGACAGGACTCCATCTAACGGATGGCCAGAGTGATCTGAGGGCAAGTGCAACAGAAAGTAGGTAGCCACTTCGGTGGTGATAGTGAAAGGGTGGGGTAAGAGCCCACCAGTGCCTGTGGTAACATGGGCAGCTAGGTAAACCCTGTCCGCAGCAAGAAGTATATGGTATAAGTCTCACAGGCTGTTAGATCAGCACTCATACTTTGCTTGAACGTATTGGTAACAATACGTCTAGATAAATAACTACCCACGACAAAACCCGGCTTATCGTTCACCTTATCTTCTTATTTGAACTTTATCATCCCAAAAGCTATAAAAACAGTTGTTTTCAGGGTCTATTGGTATGGAAAGAGCCTTCCTGGAGATACTTCTTGGTATTTCATATTCAGCACTTAACTCTATTTTGATATAATCAGTGAAAAAAGAGATGGTGAATGAAAGCTTTTTTATTATTATTGACCCCATTAGTGATCTTTGCAAAAGTACATTATGCAAAAGTCGAACCCTATGAATCTGTAACCTTGAAGTCTGCTGTCAGTGCCTTGGTACTAGATGTAGATCTGGAAGCTGAAGGGAGTGTAGTGGATCAAAAACGTGTGATCTATCTGGATGATTATTTGGATAAGATCAACTTGAAAACATCCAAAGAAACTCTTCTCATTCTTCATGAAACGTTAAAACGAAAAGAATCATATTTTCAACGCATAGATAAGTTGAAAACAACATCTGCGGCCCAAAAAGACGAGGCTTTTTACAGTTTTGCTTCTGCAAAAACACAGTATTTGGATATGCAGTATAAGATTGCGCAGCTTGAAGACAGTATTGAAAAAAAATCTATTGTACTCAAGAATATGTATCTGTATGAAATAATGGTACGCAAAGGTGATTATGTATCACCGGGGTCACCTTTGGCAACAGTAGCGGATGTAAGCAGAGCAAAGTTGGTACTTTTTTTAGAACCTGAAGAGTTGGATCAGATAGGGCAAAAAACGGTCTATCTGAACGGTGAAAAAACAGCGTATAAGGTAGATAAAGTCTGGAGAGTAGCGGATGAGAAGTTCATCTCTTCTTATCGTGCAGAGATATACATACCCGCACCTGAGGGATCATTTTCCGAGCTTATGAAAGTAGAGATAAAATAATCATTACAAAACAACACTTTGCTATAATACTGTAAAGACTAATAGAGATGGGAAAAAATGAATTTAGAACAACAAGATAAACAATATGTGCTTCAAACTTATGCACGTGACTATACGAACTTTGTCAAAGGTGTAGGATCTACACTCTATGATGAGCATGGTAAAGATTATATAGATTTCGCTTCCGGTATCGCTGTAAACTCTGTAGGACATAACCATCCTAAGCTGGTTGAAGCTATCTGTAACCAGGCTAAAAACATCATACATATCTCAAACCTTCAAGTGATAGAGCCACAGGCAAAGCTGGCACAGAAGATGGTAGAGCTCAGCGGATATGATATGGGTGTATTCTTTGCCAACTCGGGTGCAGAAGCGAATGAAGGGGCGATCAAGATCGCGCGTAAGTATGGTGAGACGAAATTTGCAAACAAGCGTTATAAAGTGATCACACTTGAACACTCCTTTCATGGGCGTACGATCACGACAGTGAAGGCAACAGGCCAGGAGAGTTTTCATACGCCGAACTTTTCACCCTATCCGGAAGGATTCAGCTATGAAAAGAGTATCGAAGATGTCTATAAAGCCATCGATGATGAGACTGTAGCAGTGCTTATCGAGTTGGTTCAGGGTGAGGGTGGGGTCCAGCCTTTTGAAAAAGAGGAGATCCAACAACTCGCTAAGCACCTCAAGGAGAAAGGTGTGCTGCTTATCGTGGATGAGGTACAAACAGGTGTCTACCGTACCGGTGAGTTTCTCGCATCCAATCTTTATGAGATCGAACCGGATATCATCACTTTGGCCAAAGGACTTGGTGGCGGTGTACCCATAGGTGCTGTGATGACCAAGCATAAAGATGTTCTGGTCGCAGGAGATCATGGAAGTACGTTTGGAGGTAATTACCTCAGTACTGCTGCAGGTCTTGCAGTGTTAGATATTTTGCATCCTTTGTATGATGATGGTACCATTGATGAAACCTTGGTCTACTTTTCACAAAGATTGCATGAGATGGCTGAAACATATACGCATTTGTTTGAAAAAGAAGTAGGATTGGGATTGATGCGGGGACTCCGTGCCAAAAGTGCGGATGTTCAGGTAGGTGTGATAAAGAACTGTATGGCCGAAGGCCTTGTTGTCCTTAAAGCAGGACGCAATACGGTACGTTTTCTGCCAAGTCTCACCATCAGTAAAAATGAAATGGATGAAGGGTTTAAACGTTTTGAAAAAGCTATTTCTTCTTTGTAGTTTAGCAGCAGCATCACTGATACATGCCGACGAACTGGGCGACATACTCTCTGATAATAAAGAGCTGATCTTTGATTATCAGTTGGAAAGTAATGAACTTGAGAGCGATATACTTTCAAAGAGCTGGTTGAACCCGGTAAGAGTACAGTACAGCAAGAATTTCACGACGCAGTTTGTCGATACAACAAGAATAACAGGTGGTTATTCTATTGTTATAGACCAGCCTATCTTCAGGTCAGGCGGGATCTACTATGGTATCAAGTACTCACAGGCACTCCGTGATGCGACCCGAGCAGATATACAGCTTCAAGAACGTACCATGATCGGTGATGCGATCTCCATACTTTTCAATTTGAAGAAAACAAGACTTGAACAAGAAAAAATGAAGTATCAGATCAAAAATGATGTGATCGATATACGCCAAAAACGTGACAGTTATGATGCAGGTTTGCTGGACAGCAGTTTTTTGGACCAGGCAATTTTGAAAAAAAGTCAGGATGAAACAGCACTGCTTGAAATGGATCTGACACTGATGGAGCTCAATCAGAAGTTTGCACTCTTAAGTGACAAAGATCCCAAGGGTTTACGTCTCCCTGCATTAGAATTGATGAGTAAAACAGACTACAGTGAATCAAACCTGGAACTCAAAAGAGACAGGCTGCGTGCTCTACAGTCAGACTATAATCAAAAAGTGACATGGGCAAAGTACCTGCCCGAAGTTTCTTTACAGGGGCAGTATACGGATGCAGATGTAAACCCGTTTTTTCAAGGCATTTCTACCATTAAAGAGAAATATTATACATACGGTTTTACAGTCTCCATGCCATTGGATATCAACTCTTTTTCTGACATTGAGGCGAGTAAAGTCGAAAAGCTGAAGGCTGCAACAGAAGCGATTGACCGAAAAGAGACGGTAGATGAAGAGTATGATTGGATCCATAACAGTTTAAGTATTTTAGATAAAAAGATTCTCTTGGCCCAAAAAGACGAAAAGGTCTACAAAAGCCTCTATCGTCTTACGAAAAATCTTGCAGATGCAGGAGAGAAGACCTCTTTTGATGCGGAGATCATGCATAACTCTCTGCAGATCAGAAAGATTGATCAAAAAATCTATCAGATAGATAAACAACTGCAGTTGTTAAAACTTTATGTACGGGTGGAGAATGCAATTTAGCGACTATATGAATGCGTGGCTTTATGGCGAAGAGGGATACTATAAAAACTTTAAAGCGATAGGTAGATCCGGGGATTTCTATACCGCGGTCAGTACAAGCAGATTTTTTGGCGCAAGTATCGCCAATTATTTCTATGCTCTTTTGAAAGAGGGTAAAGCGGACAGGAACGGATGGTTGATAGAGATAGGTGCGCACCAGGGTTATCTGATCTGTGACATGATACAGTGGCTTTATACCTGTGATCCGACCTTGGTAACAACACTGAAGTTTGGTATCGTAGAACGCCAGCCTGAAGTACAAAAGGCGCAGTTGGCCTATATCAAAGAGCGTTTTGGTGATGATGTGCAGATCACACATTTTAACGACATTGCAGAAGTGAAGGCAGCCTACGCTTTTGTTGTGGCCAATGAAATTTTCGATGCTTTCCCTTGTGAACTTTTAAAAGATGAAAAGATGGCGCTGGTAAAAGCACATGAGATCGAGTGGGTAGAAGCGCCAGCGGAGATGTTGACCTGGGCGAAGAAATATCATTTAAAACAGGGCGAAATCGCCATAGGCTATGAGGCATTTGCGAAAGAGATGGCAAAGGGTATAGAAAAGTGTGATTTTGTCTCTTTCGATTATGGTGAAAAGTATGTACGCAATGACTTTTCCATCCGTGTCTACAGGGCACATGAAACTTTTCCTCTGTTTGATGAATCACTGATCCTGTCTGAATCCTATAAAAAAGATGACATCACCTATGATGTGAACTTTGGACATGTGAGTGAAGCATTTGCAACAGCAGGTTTTGAAGAAGTTGCCTATGAGACACAGGCACGTGCGTTGATACGTTTCGGGATCATTGATATTCTTGAAAGTTTTGCCAAACAGACTACACAGGCAAGATATATGGGTGAAGCAGATAAGATCAAAACACTGATATCTCCCACGATGATGGGAGACAGGTTCAAACTGATACATTTCAGAAAGTAGTCTTACTGCTACCTTGTTGCTTTGAGCATTTTACACCGTTTGATGGAAGCGGCTTCACTGCCGAACATTGCAGCGTATTTATCGAACTTCTCTTGCGTGATCATAGTGATGCACTCTTCTTTGTCCATGGTGTCTGAAGAGGCGCTGACCATCTGCTCAGCTATTTCTGTTTTTTCGTTTTTCTTTGACTCTTTGGGATACATGTAGGCAGTATCAAAATTGGTATCATCCACTTCTTTGAGCTTTATTTTTTTCTTTGGAGGAGGCGGAAGATAGGTCTGTTTGACTACATGAGGGGTCTTATTTTCTTTAGTTTCCACGGTAGGTTGGTCACATCCGCCCAAGAGCATCAAAATAGCGATAGTGACGATGCTATATCTCATATCTACTCCTTTATGTCATAATCATACGCTTATTGTAATATAATCCACTGATAATTACAATAATACTTTTTAAAATTTAAAAGATAAAGAGGCGGATCATTGGCTAATGACTGCAACGGCGATCGCAAATCCGCCATCATGACTGATGGAGAGTGAAGATGCTTTGATCCGGTGTTTTTTTTGTGCTTTTTCACTGAGTCTGAATTCAGGTGCGCCACGGCCATTTTTGGTGATGAGTATATCATGAAATGAAAGTTCACTGCCAATGCCGCAGCCCAATGCTTTTGAAATAGCCTCTTTCGCTGCCCAAAATCCTGCTATGGATGCTGTCTTTTCTACGAGCTCGATCTCTTGTGGGGTCAAAAAACGTTGTTTGAATTTATCCCCAAATTGTGTCAATGCTCTCTCAATCCTATGGATCTCTACGATATCTGTTCCTATTTTCATAGGCATATTATATCTATTACATCCACTCAACTACTTTAGAGACTTCATCGGCTATAAAACATTTGATGTTTGTTTTTTCAAGCGGTTTGTTGGGTATGACAGCTTTTGTAAACCCTTGTGTCTCGATCTCTTTGAGCCGTTGCGCGAGTCCGGAGACTTCACGTATCTCACCCGTAAGACTGACTTCACCCAGAAAAAGCGTCTCTGCACTCAGTTTCCTGTCTCTGTAGCTGCTTAAGATGGCTGCGATGATCGCAAGGTCTGCAGAAGGTTCATGGATCTTGATCCCTCCTGAGACATTGATAAAGACATCATAGGTACCAAGGGGAAGATCAAGTTTCTTTTCGAGTAGCGCCAAAAGCATACCCAGACGGTTGTTGTCAAAACCGGTAGAACTTCTTTTAGGATGTCCATAGGATTCTGAAACCAGTGCCTGTACCTCTACGATAATGGGACGGCTTCCCTCCATGATGACAGTGAGTGCTGAACCTGACTGGAGATGCTCTTTGTTGAAAAATTTGCCGGCCATACTTTTTGCATCGTTCAAGCCCTCTTTGTTCATCTCAAATATACCCACTTCATTGGTCGCACCAAAACGGTTTTTAAAACCGCGCAGTAGGCGAAGATCGGAGTTCGTATCTCCTTCGAAATAGAGCACCGTATCTACCATATGTTCAAGGACCCTGGGTCCTGCGATGGAACCGTCTTTAGTGATATGCCCGATGATAAAGATAGGTATCTGCAAAGACTTCGCGATACGCATCAGTTCAAACGTGATCGTACGCACCTGTGTGACTGAACCGGGTGCAGAGGGTGTTTCATCAGAGTAGAGGGTTTGTATGGAGTCTATGACGATAAGTTCATAGGCGTGATTGCCGATCTCTGAAAGGACAGAGCCAAGACTGATCTCGGGGAGCAGAAAAAGGTTTTCATGGTTGGCTTCCAGTCTGTTGGCCCTTAGTTTGATCTGTCCGGCAGACTCTTCTCCTGAGACGTATAAGACCTTTTTTGATGCTCTGGCCAGGTTCCCTGCAATCTTAAGCAAAAGGGTGGATTTTCCTACACCCGGGCTGCCTCCTATAAGGGTCAGTGAACCCGGAACTATGCCCCCTCCCAGTACCAGGTCCAGTTCTCCGCTTCCTGAAGTAAAACGGACGATATTGTCTTCTTCTATCTGTGTGATCGGTTTTGCTTTGGGGAGTGATGAACCTGAAGCGCTGGAACTTGAAGTCTCTTTCAAAAATTTAATTTGATCAGCGCTCAGTTCGACCATTGTCTCCCACTGATCGCATGAAGTACACTTCCCCATCCATCTTGGAGATTGAAATCCACATGCCTGACACTCAAATAATGTTTTTTTCTTTGCCATGATTAACCTTCTGTGCTATTGTGATGGTATTATAAGGGCTAAATGATATAAAAATGAGAAAAAATGTCATATTGACATCTTTTTAATCTATGCCATGTCAAAGACGGGCAGATGTAAAGGGTGGTATGCCCCTTGTCCATGGGTATATTTTTTAACTCTTTTGGCTATAATTTCGGCATATATGAAGGAAACTTAGTGACACTGAATACCATTAAACAGCTTTTTTACGGTCTTTATCTGACAAACAGTTTTGGATATCGATTAAGCAAAATCAATGACCCCATGGAAGTGAAAAGATTAAGGCTTGCATATTCGCAGGCACAGCTTGATGCTTTACAGATTTCCGTGAAGGTTGAAAATCCGGAAAAACTGCCTCAAGAGGGACAATACCTTATTGTGGCCAATCATAGAAGTATCATTGATCCCCCAATTATAGAAGTCGCACTGAAGCATACAAAGATCTTCGGTCCGTGGATCTCAAAAAAAGAGCTTTATAACTCCTTCTTCTTTGGACTGTTTGTCCGTAATGCAGGTTCGATACTCCTTGACAGAGAAAAGAGCCAGATGAGTGGTTTTTTTGCTGAGACAAAAGAAGCGGTCAAACGCGGAGAGTCCATTTTTATCTTTCCTGAAGGTACACGAAATAAAACGGATAAAGCGTTGACAACATTCAAAGAGGGGTCTCGTTTGATCGCTTTGAAAAACCGTTTACCTATCTTGCCTCTATATATTAAAACAGATGCGGACAAGGTATTGAAAAATGCATTAAATGACAGTAAATTGGCACAGGAAGTGACCATCGTCATCGGAGATGTCATAGACTACAAAGAGAAAACAAGCCTTGAGACCATGTACCGTAAAATGTTCTCTCTCGAGGAAGAGCAAACTGCCTAAATAAAGATCTCGTCGAGTATCGTATTGATATATTCATTCGCCTTGAACCGAATAAGGTCTTTGGGCTGTTCGCCCGTACCGATGTAAAAGATAGGCATTTTTAGTTCATCCGCGATACTGAGTACTGAACCACCTTTGGCGGTACCGTCAAGTTTTGTAATAATGATGCCGTCGATCCCGATCATTTCATTGAATGCTTTGGCCTGGTTGATGGAAGAACTCCCTTGAGTTCCATCCAGAATGAGCATTTTACGGTGCGGCGCACCATCCAGTGCCTTACCTGCGACACGGATCATTTTTTTGAGCTCTTCACTCAGGTTGGTCTGTGTGTGGAGTCTTCCTGCCGTGTCAATGATGATGTTATCATAATCTTTGGCTTTAGCAGACTCTATCGCATCAAAGACCACAGCAGAAGGGTCATGCCCCTGTTGTGTCGCAATAATAGGGACCTCTAACTTGTCAGCCCATCTTGTAAGCTGTTCTATCGCCGCAGCACGGAAAGTATCTCCTGCCCCCAGCATCACCTTTTTACCCTCTTGTTTGTAGCGATATGCCAGTTTGGAAATGGTCGTTGTCTTTCCTGCACCGTTGACACCTATGATCATCTCTACAAAAGGTTTGGCATCGCTCTCTTTGAAGTCCGCTTTATACTGAAAAACCGAGATAAGCGAGTTGAATGCCTGGATCCTATTGATCTTGTCCGGCAATCCGTTCAATATTTTTTCTACAAGTTCATAATGTACATCCGCTTCAAGCAGGATATCTTCAAATTCATCTTTGGGGATCTCTTTTCGTTTCGTTGGTGCAACATCTTTGATCGCGTCACTGGTTTTACCCAATACTTTTTTTAGTAAATTAAACATGCGCTATTACCTTGTTTCTAGTTGTTTTTTGGCTTGTTGTATATCGTAGTCTATCATCTCGACGGGAACGGCACCTTCATAATGCGTAAAGTACTCTCCTCCCACATACATCACTGTAAGTGGAATGGAAAAGTTCTTAGGCAGGTCGAGTGTTGTTGCCAGATGATCTGCAAAGGTATCGTTTTCTGTACCGTTGGAGATAAAATAATTGATCTGGTTTTTTGCCATAAAGCTCCCCAATGCATCTTGTGTGATCGTGTCATGGGTAAGTATACCTATGACAAAAAGCTCTTCTTTGTATTTTTTCTGAAGATCGTTCAAATAGGGTATTTCTCCGATACAGGGCGGACACCAAGTGGCAAAAAGATTGACAATGACAATCGGCTGTGTCGTATCTTGAAAAATGACCTTTTTGTCAGAGATGGCAACTTTATGACTTTTCACTTTCGTGTTGATGAGCGTAAAGACCGTTGAGGGTGTTTCCGGTAGCGATGACTTGATTTTTGGAAGCACACTTTCTTGTACCGGTGTATCTTTTTTCACAATCACTTCGGTCGTGTTCTCAGTGGGAAGAGGGGTGGATTCCGGTTGCTTCTCTTCTTTCCAGATGAAGATGATCAAAATAATGAGCAGTAATAGTAATAATGAAAGCAGCGCAGCTGTTTTTTTATGCACATAGACCCTTTTGGTATAATTAGTCTGGCGATTATAGCCAAAGAGCAATAAATAATAAGATGAATAGATGGATGAGTATGACAAAAGAGGCTAAAAAAAAGAGATTTAGATGTGAGAGCCTGGAACGATTAAAGAGGGTTTCCGGGTGTGGCAGTTATAAAAAAGATAAGACCATAGTGCATGCACTGTATCAATATATTGTGGAAAACAAAGCTCACACGGTGATGCTTTATATCCCTTTAGGAACAGAGGTGAATATCTATCCTCTCATACAGAGATTGCGTAGAGAAAAGAAACTGCTCTATGTACCATTTATGGAAGGTACAAGTTTTAGGCTGGTAAAATATAGGCTTCCACTAAAGAAAAAGAAGTTTGGGATCAAAGAACCCAACGATTCAAAACAATACAGAAAAAAAAATATAGATATCGCTATCGTACCTATCGTGGGAGTAGATGTGACACTGAGACGTGTTGGATTCGGAAAAGGTATGTATGATAGATTTTATGAAAAACAGAAGAGATATATCAACAAAACAGTTTTTGTAGCGCGTGAATTGTGTTACAGCGAAGAGATCATAACAGACGATTATGATGTGAAGGCAGACATGATCATTACCGCTTAAAGAGGTTTTGCCAAAAGCAAAACTTGGATGATCGCATGGCATGGGAACTTGGTTCGTATGCCAGGGGACATGTAATGACCGAAGGATAAGTAATGTTAGGGATAATAGGCGTTTCCGGTATCGCGGGCGCAGTTATGGGCACAGGTGTGTGTTACCTGTGGTTAAAAAAGAGCACGAAGAATAAATTTTCATATATAGAATCAGAAGCAAGAGCCAAGGCCAAAGCGATAGAGAAAGAGACGGAACTTTTACTTAAATCTGCGCATGTAAAGATCAAAGAGAACGAGTTGGAACAAGAGCGTGAATTTCAACAGCGTGTGGCTAAGGTAGATGAACGTCACCGTACTCTGATATTGAAAACCAAAGAGCTGACTTCTAAAGAAGAGAGCCTAAGACTCTTGGAAAAGAGAGTCTTGGAAAAAGAGACCCAGTTAGAAAAACTTGAGAAACGAAAACAAGAAGAGATCGTCAAAACGGTAGATAAAATGCAGCATATCGCCTCTTTGACACAAGAGGAAGCCAAAGCGTATATCTTAGAAAAGGTGGAAGAGCAGAGCCGTGCAGATGTTGCCAATATCGTACGTAAGTATGAGCAGATGGCAAAAGAAGAGGGTGAACGCAAAGCCAATTATATTTTGGCACAGGCTACAACACGTTATGCGGGTGACTTTGCAGGGGAGCGTCTTATCAACCTTGTGAATTTACCTAGTGATGAGCACAAAGGACGCATCATCGGCAAAGAGGGCCGGAATATCAAGACACTGGAGATGCTCTTAGGGGTAGATATCGTGATAGATGAAACACCGGGTGTGATCCTTGTAAGCAGTTTTAATCTCTATCGAAGGGCAATTGCAACCAGGGTGATAGAGATACTGGTAGAAGATGGACGCATACATCCGGGCCGTATAGAAGAGGTCCATGCAAAAGTGGAAGCGGAGTTTGAACAAAAAACGTATGAAGAGGGCGAAAATATACTGATAGATCTAGGGCTTTTCCCTATGCATGAAGAGCTTGTGAAACTTTTGGGCCGTATGAAATACAGAGCCAGCTATGGACAGAATGCTCTGGCACATACCTTGGAGGTAGCCAAACTTGCACGTGTCATGGCAGCGGAGATGGGCGGAGATGAAAAACTTGCGCTTCGTGCCGGTCTCTTGCATGATATCGGCAAGGCACTGACACAGGACCTGGGGGGTTCTCATGTAGATATAGGTGTAGAGCTTTGTCGTAAACATGGGGAACACCCTACGGTCATCAATGCGATCTATGCCCATCATGGATATGAAGAACCAGACTCTGTAGAGAGTGCTGCGGTGTGTGCTGCAGATAAACTCTCTGCAGCAAGACCTGGGGCCAGAAGAGAGGTGCTTGAAAGCTTTACAAAGCGGGTGAAAGAGGTTGAAGACATTGCGCTAAATAAGGAGTATGTCACGCAAGCCTATGCCATTAATGCGGGTAGAGAGATACGTGTATTTGTCAATGCCCAGAAGATGAATGACAATGAAACCGTACTGTTGAGTAAAGAAATTGCCAAAGAGATACAAGAAAAAGTACAGTATCCCGGTGAAATAAAAGTGAATGTGATCCGCGAAACCCGTGCTGTGAATTATGCAAAGTAAAATTTTAAAATGGTTATAATTTTGAGAATTTAGTTTAAGGATAGATAGATGAAGAAAATTTTAGTGGCGATACTATTGATAGGTTTGGCTGTTCAAGCCTATGCAAAAGATACGATTGTGGTACTTGAAACCAATGTAGGAAAAATAGAATTAAAAATGTATCCTGAGGTGGCACCGCTTGCGGTTGAAAACTTTACCACACATGTGAAAAACGGTTATTATAACGGGCTTATTTTCCATAGGATCATTAAAGGTTTTATGATCCAGGGAGGTGACCCTACAGGTACGGGTAGAGGCGGTGAGTCTATCTGGAAAAAAGATTTTGAAGATGAATTCGCACCCAATGTGGTATTTGACAGACCGATGTTGTTGGCTATGGCAAACCGCGGGCCTAAAACAAACGGAAGTCAGTTTTTCATTACACTTGCACCCACCCCTTGGTTAAACGGTAAACATACGATCTTCGGTGAAGTGGTGTCGGGTGAAGAAGCGGTACGTAAGATGGAAAATGTTTCTACGGGCAGAGGGGACAGACCCATGTTCGATCAGATGATCAAAAAAGCATACATAAAACAATAGATGGATTTAAACAGTTTAAGGGAAGAGCGTAAGAAATGGCTTACGTGGAAAAATATCACACCTTTTCAGGAAGCCATCGGATCGCTTAAAACGTATGAGGATGTTGAGGTAAAGCTTGGAGACAGGGTCGAAGTTCAGATCAAGGACCTCACCCCCCAGGATGCCCGGCAGATAAAAGAAACGGCACTTTTGATGAAGCCCTGGCGAAAAGGGCCGTTTCAGATCAATGATCTGTTTATAGACGCTGAATGGCAAAGCCAGATCAAATACAATCTGCTTGAACCGCATTTCAACCTGAAAGGCAAGATCGTTGGTGACATAGGATGCAACAATGGGTATTACCTGTTCCGTATGTTGTCTCAGTCACCTAAAAAACTGATAGGTTTTGATCCCTCTGCGATCTACTATTCACAGTTTCAGTTCATCAACCATTTTATCAAGTCTGATATTGTGTATGAACTTTTGGGGGTAGAACATGTGGAGTTCTACGAACATAAGTTCGATACACTGTTCTGTTTGGGAGTGCTCTATCACAGGTCCGACCCTGTCGCCATGCTGAAATCACTTTTTAAAGGACTCCATAAAGGCGGGGAACTCATTTTAGATACCTTTATGATAGACGGTGAAGGTGAGATGTGTCTGACACCCAGAGACCGTTATTCAAAAATACCGAATATCTATTTTGTCCCTACGGTCAATGCTTTAAAGAACTGGTGCTTCAGGGCAGGGTTTGAAACCGTTGAAGTGTTGGAGATCATGAAAACAGAACCTACTGAACAGAGAAAAACAGAATGGATAGAGACACAAAGCCTGGAAGATTTCCTGGACCCTGATGACCATACAAAGACCGTCGAGGGGTACCCTGCACCTAAAAGAGTCTACATAAAGGCAATGAAATCACTTTAAAACAGCTTAAAAAACTTCATTCTTAAAGTTAGTTTTATTTTTAAATAAGGTTGATTTAGCTATAAATACGCTAATAAAAGCAAAAAGTAGACAAAATTTAAGTTTTGTAGACTTTCTTACTGGATTGGAAAAGAATGAGAATATTAACGGTAGGTTTCAACGATGAGTACGTTAAAGAACTTGAAAAAGAGTTAGACAAATACTTTATTTGTATTGTTGACAATGCAAAAGATATGTATGATGCAACCAACTTTACAGACTTTAGACACTATGAGCTGGTTGTGATCGTGGATGAAGGTGTAAAGTTTTCACTTGAACGATATGTGAATGAAGTCAAAAAGAAAAAGAGTGAAACGAAGATCATGATCTTGACAAATAATGTCAAAGCACAATCTGCTTTCTTCTCTTTGGGTGTCGATGATGTGATCTATCAACACGGTGAATACCCTGATCTTATCGCGGCAAGAGTGTTGGCAAATATGAGACATCTGTTCGGTACACAGGTAAACATCGATAAACTTGTGATCGATATCGCAAACAAAAAGATCGAATATGACGAGAAGATCGTTTCTCTCAATGGCAAGACATTTGATATCCTGGCATACCTTGCACTTCGTAAACAACGTGTTTTTTCGAAAGATGAGATCATCAATGCTCTTTGGGAAGAGCCTGAGTATGTCAGTGATAACACGGTTGAAGTGGCGATCAATCAGATCAGAAAAAGACTGAAAAGCATTTTGGGTTTCCAAGTCATCCATACAGTACGAAGACGCGGGTACAAGTTCTCCTACTAGTTCCCGTTTTCATGAACGGAAATACCTTCTCGTTCCCACTCTCCCGAGTGGGAATGCATACTTCAATTTTCATATTTTAGAAATATTTCCTCCTATTTTAACTGTGACATTGTTTCCCCTTTCCTTTTTTTAGAAAAAACGAAACCATGACAGGGCACACTTCGTGTGATTAATAGATGATTTTTAGATATAATCTTCAAAAACTTTGAGGATCTATGATGCAACTGAATACCCATCTAAATATCAATACATCACTTTGCGGAAAAGTGACAAAGCTTCAGGAAAATTATGCAGAAGTACTGCTGCATACCACACGACAAATGGCGGCGGATATGCAGGGGTTGGTACATGGCGGTTTCATCTTCGGTGCAGCAGATTATGCAGCCATGTCTGCAGTGAATGATCCTTATGTGGTCCTGGGTGCTTCAAGTTCGAAGTTTATAGCACCTGTAAAGGTCGGTGACGCAGTCCTATGTAAAGCTTCGGTTGTCAATAGTCAAGGCAAGAAAGCCGAGGTAGAAGTAGAGGCATTTGTCAATGGAAAGTTAGTCTTTGAAGGCAGCTTTACAACATTTGTATTGCCTTCGCATGTCTTAGGCTAACAGAAGCTTATGCTATACTTCATTTTTTAAATACAATTCAAGGTAAATGACAATGAAAAAATTCTTTCTCTATGTGTTTCTGGCTCTGGCAATATTGGCTGCAATCTTTACATATATTCTTTACAGCGAAGGAGCATTTGAAACATATGAACCTGAACAAAAAAGTGATCTAAAACCTTTTATGAAGTGTGAAGCAGGAAAATGTGGTTCAGGAAAACCGGAAACGGCAGAAAAAAGTGATTTAAACCCTTCTATGAAGTGTGAGACAGGAAAATGCAGTGCAGGAAAATGCGGTGAGGGTCAATAGATCAGAGTAGAGGATCAAAGCGTCCTCTTTACCTGCTCTATCCAAAAAGGTATGACCCTTTGTTCTGCTTTGAGGGTCGTGCTCATCCCATGGCCGGGATAGATCGTATAATCGCCTTCTATCGTGAGCGCTTTTTCTAAACTCTTCACCATTGCTTCTCCGCTTGATGAAGGGAAATCCCATCTTCCAATACTCTGTTCAAAAAGAAAGTCCCCACTGAACCATACATCATCGATCTCTATGATGGAACAGCCAGGCGTATGCCCCGGAAAGTGACGGTATTTGATCTTTACCCCTTCAATGGTCAGTTCTTCATCACCTACGATGATATGGTCCGGTTCACTTGGAGGCGTACCTTGTTCAAGAGGATCGTCTGTAAGCATAAAAACATCCCCTTTGGGACAATAGATAGGAAGCCTCAGTTTCTCCTGGACCTCCGCATTTGACCATACATGGTCGAAGTGGCCATGGGTGTTAAGTATAGCGACGGGATTGGTGACATTGTCAAGAACCCACTGGGTCGCACCCATACCGGGGTCTATAATAAAATCTTTTCCCTCAACGGTTGCAATGTAACAGTTGGTCTGGTAAGCGCCCATAGGTTGTATTTTGATTTGCATGATATAATTCTCCTATGAATATATTTAGTCTATTAGAACGTGCCATTATGAGTGATGATATTCTTTTAAAAGAGGAGTTGACCGTTCAATGTTTGGCATATTGTACCCAAAATGAAATAAGGTGTGATGATGATTTTACGCCGCTATTATTTTCAAAACCCTCCTATGCCTCCAAATGTCACATTGTAGATCCCCGGGAGTTGCCTGCCAGAAAAGATTTTGAGAGTCAAGAGGGATTGGCTACATTGGTACATGCCATTGCACATATAGAGTATTCTGCCATCGATCTGGCATTGGATGCGGTCTATCGTTATCCTCAGATGCCCAGCGACTATAAAGTGGATTGGCTTGAAGTAGCCAGTGACGAGATACGGCACTTTCAAATGCTGCAGCGTCTGTTGGAAGAACTTGGATATACCTATGGGGATTTTCCTGTACACTGTGGACTGTTTGATGCGGCAGAGCATAGTGCAGAGAATATTTTGGACCGCATGGCGATCATTCCGCGTTACTATGAAGCATCAGGTCTGGATGTCAGTCCCCAGATCATTAAAAAACTGGACAACAAGCGTAAAAACCCCAATGTGAAAAAACTGATAGATGCGCTGCAACTCATTTATGATGAAGAGATAGACCATGTCTATAAGGGTGATAAATGGTTTAAATATCTTTGTAAAGAAGCAGGAAAGAAAGAAGGGAGCGAAGAAGAGGTCTATTTTGAGATACTTGAACGTTATAAATTGCTCTCGAAACACCGTCCCTATGTCAATGTGCAAGCAAGAAAAGAGGCAGGGTTCTCCTGTGCTGAGATCAAAAAACTGGGTGCGAAGGAGTGCTCTTGAGAGCATTTCTTGAAGCCATGTTCTTTGCACCAAGATGGTATCATTACCCTCTTATCCTGCTTCTGTTTCCTCTGTCTATTATCTATGGGGGCATCATGTCTCTGCGCAGAATGGTCATTTCCCCACAAGAGTTCGGCATCCCCATCATCTCTGTGGGGAATCTTATCGTTGGGGGGAGCGGAAAAACACCTTTTGTCATAGCACTTGCTTCAGGGCTTGAAGGTGCGGTGATCATCTCTCGGGGGTATGGCCGCAGAAGCAAAGGGCTGGTGGAGGTCAGCACTGAGGGGAAGATACTTGTCGATGTGACACAGAGCGGAGATGAACCTATGCTGATGGCACTGTCACTTCCTCATGCAAGTGTGATAGTCAGTGAAGACAGGGCTTTGGCCATCAAGTTAGCTAAAGAGAAAGGTGCCAAATGTATCATCCTGGATGATGGATTCAACCGTGTTGAGATCAAAAAGTTTGAAATTATCCTTGAGCCTGAACAGATCAAAAATTATCTTCCTTTCCCCTCAGGTGCGTTTAGGGAATTCTGGTTTAGTAAAAAGTATGCAGATATTGTGGCAAAAGAGGGAGAGGCATTTCATCGAAAAGTGGCATTTGAGAATCTTACACCCCAAATGGTACTGGTAACGGCTATATCAAATCCGCATAGACTTGATACCTATTTGCCCGAAGGAGTCGTCCATAAAGTCTATTTGGAAGACCATGCCTATTTTGAGGAAGAAAAACTCAAAATGCTCCTCTCTGACCATGAGGCCCAGAGCCTTCTTGTGACAGAAAAAGATGCAGTAAAAATGCAGGATTTTAAGTTACCTATCTCTGAAATGAAGTTAAAATTACAGATTCAAGAGACTATCTTCACTCAGGTAGATGAATATATAAAGGGATATCCAGAATGAAAAATAATATTAATGTTGTAAAAACGCTCCTTGATGCTTTACCGTTCATCAAAAAGTTTTCCAATGAAAAAATAGTCATTAAATATGGGGGGTCTGCCCAAACGAGTGATGCGCTCAAAGAGCAGTTTGCACAGGATATTGTACTTTTGCACCTTGTAGGGATGAAACCTATTATCGTACATGGCGGAGGTAAAAGTATTACAGATCTGCTTGCCAATTTAGGGGTAGATACGACATTCATAGATGGACAGCGGGTCACAACCAAAGAGGTAATGCGTATTGCAGAGATGGTATTGAGCGGTGAGATCAACAAAGAGATCGTCTCTTTGCTTGATAATCATGGGTCCAAAGCGATTGGAATCTCTGGAAAAGATGGCGGTTTTCTAAAGGGGATACCGAAAGATTTTGAAAAGTTCGGTTATACGGGTCTTATCGAACATGTCAATCCCGAGATCGTCAATAACATCATTGAAGACGGTGCGATACCTGTGATCGCCCCTATCGCAGGAAGCAGTACGATGGGACATCCCGGATTCAATATCAATGCGGATCTTGCAGCAAGCAAAATAGCCGTAGCCCTGCAAGCAAGAAAAGTACTTTTCCTCACAGACACGCCTGGTGTGTTGGATAAAGAGATGCAACTGATCACCAATCTGAGTATAGAAAAAACGGAAGCCCTCAAAGCAGATGGAACGATACACGGAGGTATGGTACCTAAAGTGGATGCCTGTATCGAAGCATTGCGTGGCGGAGTAAAAAAAGCACACATCATCGATGGCCGGGTAGAACACTCATTGCTCCTGGAGATTTTGACCAGTTCGGGTGTAGGGACCTGTATCGAACTCTAAGGTCGTACGATGGAAGTATCACCGGTAACAAAATGCAACAGTTAAAAATGCATTTAACACTAAAAAATAATAATTTTTTAAATTTTTTTAGAATTTAAGTTATTTTTCAAAGGTTAGTGTGTTATAATTATCTCATACGGTTATACTGTATTGAAAAAGCCAAGTTCATCGCGAGGTGGATACGGAAAGTTATGGGTCTCACGTAGATCGCCAGACTACCAATAGAGATATAAACTCATTCTATCTTTTAGAAAGTTTCATTTCTTCTATTACCTGAGTATTTTAGTGTTTGTTTGTCTCTATGATTTTATTAGTTGACATTCTTTTCCCTAAATCATTCTTCTCCTATTATCGTAGGGCAAATAGATACTAGATACTTAAGTTTACTTCATACCTGGATTCCCCCTAATTTCTTATAACCCTTAGCTTATTTAGCTATAATTATCATTCATATAAACAGTAGGATAATATAGATGCAATTTATTGAGACACGGGGAAATGACGGACAGAAACCTTCATCTGTACCATTTTCAGAAGCAATACTCAGCCCAAGTGCCAGTTTTGGTGGGCTATATGTACCCAAAGAACTCCCAATTTTAGATACAGAATTTTTAGAGGGACATCTCTCCAGCCATTATAAAACGCTGGCATTGGACTTTTTAGAAACATTTGGTATAGATATTGAAACAGAAGTACTGGTAGAAGCATTGAACAGATATGACGCTTTTGATGACCCTTCAAATCCTGTACCGCTTTCCCAGATCGAAGAGGACTGCTTTGTCTCTGAACTCTATCATGGGCCTACAAGAGCCTTTAAAGATATGGCCTTACAACCTTTCGGATATGTGTTAAGTAAATTGGCACAAAAAAGAGGTGAACATTACCTTATCATGGCAGCAACAAGTGGAGATACCGGTCCTGCTACTCTGGAGACATTTAAAGATCAGGAAGGTGTACAGGTAGCATGTCTTTACCCTGATGGCGGTACATCCGATGTGCAAAGACTTCAAATGGTCACGGAAGATGCTTCAAATCTGAAAGTGATCGGTGTGAAAGGTAATTTTGACGATACGCAAAATACGCTCAAAGATCTACTCGCCTCTGAAGACTTTAAGGCAGAATTGGAAGAGAGGCATATCAAACTTTCAGCAGCGAATTCTGTAAACTTTGGACGTATCATCTTCCAGATCATTTACCATCTCCACTCCTACCTGGAGTTGGTACGTAAAAAAAGCATTCAAATGGGTGAAAAGATCTATCTGGTTGTTCCGAGCGGTAACTTCGGTAATGCATTAGGTGCCTATTATGCCAAAAAAGCAGGTTTGCCGATAGAAAAGATCCTTATCTCATCCAATATCAATAACATTCTGACAGATTGGATCACCAAGGGTACCTATGATCTTACGACACGTACATTGATACAGACAGAATCACCTGCTATGGATATTTTGAAAAGTTCAAATGTCGAACGTATTATGTTTGACAAATTCGGTGCAGCACGTACCAAAGAACTGATGGAAGGATTGGCTAAAGACGGCAAGTATCAGCTGACTGCAGATGAACTTGCGTTGCTACGTGAAGATTTTGATGCCTCTTTCTCAGATGATGAAGAGTGTGAAGCTGTGGTAGGTGAATATGCAAAAAAAGGGTATATTATGGACCCGCATACAGCCACATGTATCAGAGCGTATAGAACTTTGAGAGAAAAAGATCTTAAAACAGTGGTTTACTCGACTGCGGAATGGACCAAGTTCAGCCCGTCCGTTTCAAAATCACTGGGACATGAAGTCAAAGATGATGTTGAAGCATTAAAATGGGTGAGTGCACATGCAAATGTATCCGTACCGCCTATGATACATGGGTTGTTCGAGAAACCTGTCATCCATTCGGTCATCGTTGAAAAAGAATCCATTAAAGGAGAGATGTTAAACTTTTTATAGTTTAGCATAACGTAATGTCCAGAAATCACTTGAGGTTTTTTTTATTATCCTATTTATGTTTGGAAACAGCCACTGCAAAGTCAGTGATAGATTGCAGGGTTATCACCGGCGGTATCGCTGAGTGTAACCCTTACGGGGCAAAATTTCTTAAAGCCAAAGAGATCGTGTATGATCTGAACAGACAAAAATTGATCAGGGCAAAAACGTTACCTGTGCCTGAAAAAAAGCGTTTTCTCAAAGTGGTTTCCGTAGAGGATATGATAGAACGGCATGTAAAAGTGCAAGAGTCTGTGCGTTTTAAAGGAAGTGAAAAAGCACCCATAAAGTATACAATGGAAGAGCCCATCGCTCAAGTCCTACTCGATGATAAGATAGAAGAGATAGAGACTTATGAAGCCCCTCCCCGCATAGAAAGAGAACTTTTAGAAACAATCGTACCTGAAGTACCAGAAAGACCCCAAATTATTTACGGTAAGTACAGGGTTGTAAGGGGCGATGCTCTGAGTAAGATCGCAAAGAAGTTTGGGTTAAAAACACAAGAGATTGCAAAAATGAACGGTATCAGGATCGGCTCTCCTTTGCGTGTCGGACAGAAACTAAAGCTCCCTTTTGAACAAAAGAGGATCGATGCAGTCTCTTCTGGCAATTACTTTATCAGGGAGGGAGATACGATCATTTCCATTGCCAAAAAGTTCAATCTTGAACCTGAAGACTTGATGGAATTTAATAAGATCAAACGCAGTGCGATCATACATGCAGGTAAAATGATAAGGCTTCCGCTTCCTCATATACTGGCGCATATAAAAACAGAGAAAAGGCTTCGTGTCACGGCAACTGCGTATACGTCACATGTAGGTCAGACAGACCGTACACCTTTCCTGGCAGCATGGAATAACCGTCTGCGTCCAGGCATGAAGATCATTGCAGTCTCTAGAGATATGATAAAAAAATATGGCATGCGCAATGGGACCAAAGTGCGTATCGGCGGATTACCAGGTTACTACACCGTACGCGACAAAATGAATAAACGCTACCAAAAACGTATCGATATCTATATGGGACTCGATAAAAGAAGAGCACTGCACTGGGGAAGACGCAGTGTCATGGTCTACTGGTAATTAAAGAGACTCGAAAATTTCCAAAACTTCCAGATATCTGTCACTTTTCTCTTCATACACCTTCTCAAGTACACTCAGTTCATCACTCAGCGCAGTCAAACCTTTTTCCTGGTAACACTCCGGATCCTGTAAACAGGCATTAAGCGCAGCTATCTGTTGCTCCAGAGCTTCGATCTCATCGGGTAAGGTATCATAATCCCTTTGTTCTTTATAGCTCAGTTTTGTCTGTTTTTTGGTACCGACCGGCACCTCTTTTTTTGCAGATGTTTTGACCTCTTGTTCGAGCGCATCAAGCTCTTTCATCTCTTTTTCTATCTCCAGGTACTCGGTATAGGTCTGATAAGACTCTTCAACCACACCATTTCCTTTAAAGATAAAGAGTTTCGAGGCTATCTTGTCTATGAAGTAACGGTCATGTGAGACAAAGAGTATGGCACCAGGAAAGTTGATGAGCTTTTCTTCCAGGATATTAATGGTCTGGATATCGAGATCATTGGTAGGTTCATCGAGGATGAGACAATCTACTTTTTTAGTCAGGAGCAATGCCAGTGCCACACGATTTTTCTCTCCGCCAGAGAGCATACCGACTTTTTTAGCCAGGAACTCTTTAGGGAAAAGAAACGATTTTAGATAGCCGTAGACGTGAAGATTGGCCCCCTGTACTTCTATATGGTCTCCCCCGTCGGGACAGAAGGTCTCAATGAGTGTTTTTTCATCGTCAAGCATCTCTCTGTGCTGGTCAAAATAACCTATGGAAAAGTCTCCCTGCTTGATGAGACCGCTCTGGGGTTTGATCCGACCAAGCATAAGTTTGAGTAGGGTCGACTTACCTGCACCGTTGATACCGACAATGGCTATTTTGTCTTTCTGAAGGATACGTGTACTAAAGTGTTCTATGAGTTTTTTCCCCGGAACCGAGTAGGAGATGTTCTCCAGTTCAAAAAGCATCTTTTTTCGTGATACCCCTTCATCACGGTTAAAATGTTTTTTTTCACGTTCAAGCTCTACCATCATCTTTCGGATGAGCGTAGGGTTCTTCTTCGCTTCATCACGCAGCTCAAAGACACGTTTTTTACGTCCCTGATTACGTTTTTCTCTGGCCCTTACACCTTTTGAGAGCCAGGCTTCCTCCTGTTTAAGCAGTCTGAGGAGGTTCTCGTGCCCTTTTTTCAAAGCATGCATCCGTGCTTCTTTTTGTTCGAGGTAGTTCATGTAACCCCCGGTATAGCTCACAAGCTGCTGGTTATCGACTTCTACCACACGCGTGGCTACAGTGTCGATGAAATGTCTGTCATGTGAGATAAAGAGCAGGGTGAAATTTCCTTTGAGAAGCATCTCTTCCAAGAACTCGACCATATAGACATCAAGGTGGTTGGTCGGCTCGTCAAGAAGCAGTACATCGGGTTTTTTGAGTATAAGGGATGCCAGGGCTACACGGCGCTGTTCACCTCCGGAAAGGGAGATTACAGGACGGTCTTCGTAGGCTTTGAGCTGAAACTCCTGCATGATACGTTCTATCTTGTCATCAAGGTTCCAGGCATTATGATGGTCCAGAAAAGAGGAGACTTTCTCCAGTTGTGCGAGGAGCTCTTCATTTTCAAAGTCTTCGGCCACTTTGAGACTCAGTGCATCATACGCCTCTTTGGCTTCTTTGAGTTCAGTCAGTTCATTGAATATCGCTTCTCTGACGGAAAGACCAGGGTCGAAGTGAGGCTGCTGCGCAAGCATCTCTACCTGTATCGCGCTGTTCACCACTCTTTTACCCTCAGTGGGTTCCTCTTCTCCCATGATGATCTTCATCAGCGTGGATTTTCCACAGCCGTTTTGACCCACGATCGTGACACGTTCACCCTCATCGAGGTGAAAATCAACCCCATTGAGAAGTAATTTGATGTCATATTGTTTTTTGATGTCAAAGAGGTCGATGAGTGCCACAATGGTTCCTTGTTGTATAATGATGCAATTATAGCAAATAGAGTGGCTTTTAAGGCTTGATTTGGTATATTTCACCATTATATACCAAGGAAATCCATGCTGGAAACCATTATTATCTTTTACTCTATCTACACCTTTATGAAACTCTATATCTCTGCGATGCAGATAGGGTATATCAATGAAGAAAAAAGAAAGACACCTGTACTGATGCCGGCAGACAAATACCTGACAGCAGGAAACTATGCAGTGGCTAACGGAAAACTTTCTCTTGTGACTGACTTTGTCGATTATCTGGTATTTATCTGGTGGGTCTTTGCAGGTTTTTCCTGGCTCTCATCGATGGTTCAAGTCGAAGGAGACATCATGCAGTCTGTTGTATTCCTGTTCGGTTTTGTTATAGTCAATTATCTGATAGGCCTCCCTTTTGAACTTTACCAGAAGTTCAAGATAGATGAAGCGTTCGGATTTAATAAAATGACGGCAAAAATGTATATGACTGACATGATCAAAACAAGCCTGTTGTTCTTCATTTTGGGCGGTGCGGTTTTTGCGCTTTTATCCTGGATCATACAGAGTTATGCAACATGGTGGATTTGGGGATTTGCAGCCATGTTCACTGTAGCAGTGATGGCTAATCTGTTGGCACCCACCTTTATGGCACTGTTCAATAAATTCTCTCCGCTTGATGAGGGAGAACTCAAAGAAAAGATCACGGCCATGATGAACGAGGCCGGGCTTAAGAGTGACGGTATCTTTGTCATGGATGCAAGTAAACGTGACAGTCGTCTGAATGCATTTTTCAGTGGATTGGGCAAGAGTAAACGTGTGGTTCTCTTTGACACCCTTTTAGAAAAACTCAATACCAAAGAGCTTCTTGCGGTACTGGGACATGAATTGGGACATTTCTCTCATGGAGATATCTGGAAAAATATCGGCTTGATGGGCGTACTTCTTTTCATCGCATTTTATCTCTTTGGACATTTGCCGGATGCACTCTTTACACAGATGGGTGTGGTTCCTGAGGCTGGCGTGCAGATCGCGATGTTCATGTTACTTCTGCCGCTTGTGAGTTTTGTCTTTACGCCGTTTATGTCGTATGTAAGCCGTCATAACGAGTATGCAGCCGATGAATACGGTTCACAAATGGGTGGTAAAGAGAACCTGGTATCTGCATTGATGAAACTCGTAACAGAGAACAAAGCATTCCCCAAATCACACCCCTTGGTGATATTTTTTTACTATACCCATCCGCCAGTGCTCGAAAGACTTAAAGAGTTGGGTTTTGATGCATCCAATACCATTGTAGGTGAAGAGGCGACATTGCCTAAAGAGGGTATTTTTGCACATATGGACAGAAATGACGATTAAAGAGGGACTTTCCTGGGCCAGAGAAGCACTCAAAGAGGCGTGTGAACGTCCTGCTTTGGAGGCAGAACTGCTCTTGGCCTATCATCTTGGGGAAGACCGTACCTATTTATTGATACACGAAAGGGAGAGTTTTCCCGATGTGGATCAGTTTCAAAACCTGATCCAGAGAAGGGCAGCGCATGAGCCTTACGAATATATCGTGGGATCTGCCAGTTTTTACGACATCCATTTGGAAGTAGAAGAGGGGGTACTGATACCCCGTCCTGAGACGGAGATACTCATAGACCTGGTCGCAGAGATCATAGAAAAAGAGAAGATCACGCGTATCGCTGAAATAGGTGTGGGGTCGGGTGCGATCTCCATTGTGTTGGCCCGTAAATTTCCACAGCTTCGGATCATTGCCACAGATATTTGTGATACCCCGCTGAAAGTGGCGAAGAAGAACATTGAAAGGTTCGGTGTAGGCGAACAGATAGAACTCCGCAAGTCACACCTGATCGATGAGGTACCTGAAGATCTGGAATTGGTGGTTTCCAATCCTCCTTATATCGCAGAAGATTTTTTACTTGCATCCAATGTCATTGACTATGAACCCAAGGAAGCACTGTTTGGCGGAAGTGTAGGGGATGAGCTGCTCAAAGAGATCATTCTGGATGTAAAGAAAAAAGGGGTGAAATACCTTGCGTGTGAGATGGGGTATGACCAAAAAGAACCGCTACAAGCGTTTGTTAATGAAATCGGTGTAGAATATATAGAGTTTTATAAGGACCTGGCACAGTTTGACCGCGGGTTTGTGATTAAATTTAAAGAGAGTGAGCCAGTATGAACAAATATTTTAGAATGATAACCATGACCTACCTTATCTTTTTGAGTGCAGTGCTAGGTGCAGGACTTTTTGCCGGTATTGTCGTAGCCCCAGTTACTTTTCATACAGAACAATGGCTGGGCACTGAAGTGCTTACGCAGTTTCAGGAAGGTCAGATCATGACAGAGAACTTTTTAAGGCTCTCTTATCTGGTCAATGTACTGCTTGTCTCTGTGGTACTGTATGAAGGGTATAAGTTTAAGAAATTTGAGAGAGATACGCTGACACAGGTGGTGACATTCTTTGTATTGGCTACAGGGCTGCTCTTTTCTCAGTACTATATCCCGGATATCATTGCGATGCAGGAACAAGGGGTAGAGGCAACTCAATCCGTAGCCTTTATCAATACGCATAAAGGAAGTGAGATCAATTTCAAGATCTTTTCTCTCGCATTGCTTCTGCTGATCGTTCAAAATATGCGTAAGGCATGTAAATGAGAAACGTTATAAAACAACATCTGCTTGTTGTTTTTAGTTTCGGAACCAGAATGGTCGGAACGAAGTGGGGCCATGTCGGATGAACAATATTTTAACGCATCCTTTCAAACCTATAGTCTTTAAAGACACCCAAATACTTATTCTGGGTTCTTTCCCCAGTATCCAGTCTTTTGAAAAGAATTTTTACTATGCACATCCGCGCAACCAGTTCTGGAAGATCCTTGAAAGTGTGACCTCCTATCCTGCGAACACCCGTGATCAGAGACTCTGGTTGCTTAAAGAGTGTAAATTAGGGCTTTGGGACATGATCAAAGGGTGTAGCAGAGAGAACTCTCTTGACAGTTCGTTGGAAAATGAAGAGGTCAATGACCTGGCTGCATTTTTGGAAGCGCATCCGAGCATTACCACATTGGCCTTCACAGGGAAAAAAGCAGAGGCACTTTTTAAAACACACTTTTCTCACCTTTCTATAGAAACAGTCTATCTCCCTTCACCCTCAGCCGCTTATGCAAAGATGCCCTTTGAGACGAAAGTAGCCGAATATAAAAAAAAGTTGGGGTACAGTTAATGGCAGTTTGGGCAATAGGCGATATCCAGGGGTGCTATCGTTCGCTGAGAGCACTACTGGAAAAGATAGCGTTTGATGCCACACAGGACAAACTCTGGATCGCCGGTGATCTGGTCAACAGAGGGGAAGGTTCACTGGAAACACTGGAATATCTTTACAGTATCAAAGAAAATGTTGAGATCGTTCTGGGTAATCATGATATCACCCTCATAGCGGCTTACTATGGGATCAAAAAATCCAATCCGACCATTGACCCTATACTTGAGTCACCTGAAGCCCAAAAGCTCATAGATTGGCTCAGAGTTCAAAAGTTGTTGCATGTGGACTATCAACTTGGATACTGTATGGCCCATGCAGGTATCTCACCTGAATTTGATCTGGGTATGGCCATGAGGTATGCAAAGCGTGTAGAAGAGAAACTGCAAAGTGAGCATGCTGCTGTTTGGCTGGAACAGATGTTAAAACAAGGAAATAACCGTTTTAACAGGAAGGCAAGTCTTATAGATATCGACCGTTACATTGTCAGTGCATTTACACGTATGCGTTTTTGCTATGGTGACCATAGACTTGATTTTGATCAAAAAGGTCCGCCTACAGAAGAGCTGAGAGAACAAGAGTTAAAACCCTGGTTCGAATGTGATTATCGTAAAGATATCCATTTGCGTATTATTATGGGGCACTGGTCCGCTTTGGGATTTTATGAAGATGAACATGTGTTGGCCCTGGATACCGGATGTGTATGGGGAGGAAAACTCACGGCTGCACGTATTGACAGTGATGAAGTCGAGATCGTCTCTGTAGAGTGCTGCAAAGCAGAGCAGGATGAAGCAGAACAACCGGGTGTTGTTAAAGTAGAGGAGTAGTAAGACCATGGATAGTCACAGACATATTATAGAGCTTTATGCAGCATTGGCAAAAGATCCTGAGAAAAATTTTGGCTGGGACAAAGGGCTTGAAAATGCCAAAGCCCATCAGTATACCGAAGCGTGGATAGAGAGGCTACCTTCAGAAATATGGGACTACTGTGCTGCTGTAGGTAATCCTTTTTTGCTGGGTGAAATCCATGAAGGGGAATCTGTTGTCGATCTGGGATGCGGAGCGGGTGTCGATCTGCTTGTGAGTGCGTTGAAGGTGGGCAACAAAGGTCAAGCCATCGGTGTCGATATTACGCCGGAGATGGCCGATAAGGCCCGTTATCATGCCAAACTGGCCGGTCTATCCAATATCCGTGTCATAGAAGGGAGTTTTGACAACACAGGTCTTGAAGATGAGAGCGTTGATGTCGTTATCTCTAACGGAGCCATCAATCTCACAGGATGCAAAGAGAGTGTCTTCGCAGAAATCTACAGGATATTAAAACCTGAAGGCAGATTGATGTTCGCAGACATGATCGATATTTCAGAGCCAACAGAGACATGCTGTTTGGCACAAATGTCAGAGGGCTGTTCTACAGAGCAGGAAGATTGGGCGAACTGTGTGGCAGGCACACTCCGTAAAGAAGCACTGATGGAGTTGATGCATAATACTGGCTTTGGAGAGATTGAGTCTCCTGGATTGACACATTATAAAACGGCTGATACAACACAGGGAGCCACTTTCAGAGCTAAAAAAGTTGCCTCTGATCAATTGCGGCAACACCACTGGGATACGGTTTTTAAAACAAAGGATTACACCAGAGTGCTATGGCATCAAGTGCATCCCAGTAAATCTCTTGCACAGATCGAAGCATTTGCACAAAAAGATGACAGTATCATTGATGTAGGCTGCGGTGCATCTTTGCTGGTCGATCATTTGATCGAAAAAGGATATCGGAACATCTATCTGCTTGATGCAGCAAATACATCTTTGGAGATCGTCAAAGATCGCCTGAAAGATGATGCAGATATTCCCACGTATATATGTTCTGATATCGTCAATTTCAAACCGACACAAAAATGTAAAGTATGGCATGATAGGGCTATGTTCCATTTTCTGCTTCATAAACAGGACCGGATCAAATACTTTGATGTTTTGAATGATACTTTACTTCCTGAGGGTATGGCTATCATCAACACCTTTGCTACCGGAGGTGAAACTGCATGTGCCGGGTTGAACACGGCACAGTATGACAGTGAAAAAATAGCAGAAGAACTCCCTCAAGGCTTATCTTTGGTGAATGCTGAAAACTTTGATCATATCACGCCAAAGGATACCGAACAAAAATACGCCTGCTTTTATATTAAGAAGGATGCAGTAGATCGCTAGGCATCTTTTATGAAAAAGGATCTTATTTTTTATCTCTAGGTGGTATCAGTCTGTTATCTTGACCGATGTGTTTCCTGTATTCCAATTCTTTTGGATCTCTTCTCATAATGTGAAAGAACATAAAGACATACCCGCCTACAACAATAGTCAGGACTACGAGGCAGAATATAATGATTTTCCAAAGTTCCATACCTAACTCCTCAGTGATTCATTTCTAATCGTTGCATCCATTAGGCGGTACACCGTCTTTTGCATATTTCACTGAATAGGCATAGATCTCTTTCCACCATTCTTTTTTGATCGTTTCTATTGCAAGGTTGGGACAAATATTTTTTGCTTCCTCCGGTAATTTTCCACTTTCATAGATCTCTTCCCACTCTGCCTGTAGATGGTGTCTGGAAAACATGACCCCTGAAAACTTACACTTTTTGTAGAAATGCTTCTTATATATGCGTTGTCCTTTTTTTACTCCTGCCATGGTACTTGTCGGTAGACACATCGCTATAAGCAGCGAAAGTGCTACAACTCCGGTTATTTTTTTCATATGTTTTCTCCTTGATTAGTGATGATAACAGTATATAGGAAAAACGTTAACTTTAACTTAACGTTTTTAAATTCTATATAAGCACACTCTGCCTATAATAAAACGTTAAGTACATCGTAGTGAGGATTATTTTCTTGACAATGATATGGTTGCTACTAGCTACAGTGTAAGAGTAACCCCGCTGATTTAAATGAAAAAGAATAGGAGTAGAGTAATAATGAAAAGATATCTATTGATAATCGTTGGTTTAGTGAGTTTTATGCAGGCACAAGAGTACAAGTCAGTTTTCGACTGCAGTTCAGACAATGCCCGCTTTGTGATGTCACGCATGAATTTAATAGAAAGAACCATGAATATGATCGAAAAAGATGGGGATAAGGCAGATTTTGCCATTACGCTACATGGAGGATGTGTTCCTATGGTCTCAAATGTGTATGATGAAATCGTGCCTGATGAGGAGATGCCGTATATAAAAATGGCACAGGAAATCATTACACGATTGGCTCAAAAGAGAAAGGTGAAAATCATCGTCTGTGCCATGTCGTTGAATGCAAATGCGATTGACGAGAAAGAGGTGCTGCCTTTTATCCAAATATCTAAAAATAGTTTTATAGATACTATCGGTCTACAAAATAAAGGCTATGCACTGATGACATTTAAGTAACGATATATAGCACTTGCAAAACCTTGTAAAACAGAACGTTACAAGGTTTTAAAAAAGGATGGGTTATGTTGAGAGGTGTGAAGTGTATAGACACTTATCATTGAACAATATGCCCTACGAATTTAGACATATTATCGAGTATTTTCCCGCCCTTTCTAAAGCCAAGTCCACAGGCTTCATAGGCATAGAATACACCTGCCTGGTAAGATCGGCTCTGCGCATCTGACGGCAGTTCTGTATAGGCCTGGTAGACCATCTTGTGATTCCCGTAGTCTCCTTCCAGACTTACGATATTTTCTCCATTTTCATCCAAGATACTGACACTTCCGCCTTCTCTGCCAAAGACGGGTTTTTGGACCTGCTTTTTCCCATGTAAAGGTTCAAAAGAACTTTCAAGCAGAAGAGGGTGGTCAGGGTAGAGATCCCATAGGATCTTGAGCAGCCCCTTACTTTGGAAGAGCAGTGTATAGGCAGGGTTAAAGATGATGGCCTTTTGGTTTTTGATGATATTGGTCAAAAGCATCGCCAGATCTGACTCTTCGAGTGCTATGTCTTCCCATGGGATGAGTTTAAACCAGAGTTCATAGTGCTTATCCTGATAAAAAATACCCTCTTCCGGAGAGAACTCTATCTCATCGATGTAGGCAAACTCTGTGTTAAAACCGGCTTCTGTGGCAATGTGCTGTAGAAGACGAACGGTGTTTTCCTCTTCGGAATTTCCTTTGACAGAGGTAAAGAGAAAGTTCCACCCGTCATAACGTTCTTCAAAGGTTGAGACATCTTCTTCCAGGGTTACAAGACGTTTAAAATTGTCTACAAGGGCTTCGTAAAGTGCATTGAACTGGCTTGCTTCTTCAAGACTGTTTTTCTTCAGCATAGCCCACTGTACGATAGCAGTTTCAAACAGTGCAGTGGGAGTATCTGCATTGAATTCCAAAAGTTTGATGGGTTTCCCATCCACACCGCCGGCTAGATCAAAACGTCCGTACAAATGCCAATGCACATCATTTTCCCATGACGCTTGGATCACTTCTACAAGATTAAAAGGTATGCCTATCTCATGAAAGAGATTGTTTTGTATCACATGCTCTGCTGCTTCAACAAACATGTCATACAGTGTATTGGTCGCTTCATAATAGGCTTCAGCCTCTTCCTCAGAGATGACGACCAGTTCATCAGAGATATAACTTGTTTCATCATGGTCTGTATGCCAGACAAAACCGAGTGATTCCAAATAATCAGTGTCCAGAGGAGTGGTTTTATGTAAACTTAACATCTTTTAGCCACCAAAAAAACCGCCGGTACGGCTTGAAGTACTTTTACTTCCAAAAAATCCGCTTCTTTTGGCACTGCTTTTTTTAGCTGCTTCAAAACTTTTTTGACTTCTTGTATAGGTTGAGGGAGATTTGTATCCTGCTTGTCTGTTGTTCTGGTAGTTTTGGTTGCCAAAAAGCTTTGAGCCGATCCAGGAACCGATGACCGCTCCCGCCATACTGGAGAGAAGTATTTCTCCTAGACCCATGCCTCCCTGTTGTGACATTTGAGGATCTTGTGCTTTGGTCAGGTTGGACGTTCCATTGTCGATCTTGGCTGCCTCCTGGGCAACCAGGGCATCCATTTCAGGCTGGGTCAATATACGTTCTGTCCCATCCATTTGTCTCAGTACGATACGTGTCTCTTCTGCTGGAAACTCATCTTTGATCTGGTATCTGCCCGGAGCAGTCTCTTCTATAATGACAAAGGCATTTTGCGCTTTTTTTTCTTGTTGCTGTTGCTGGTTATTGCTGAAACAACCTGTGACACCAGTAGCCAAAAGTGCACCAAGACCGGTTGCTGTTGCCATGGTTGAAAGTTTTCTTAACTGTTTCATTGTGTATCCATAATTATGTTTTGGAGAATCATAGCAAAATATGATTAATAGAAGGGAGAAAAAAAGTGTAAGGAAAGGTAAAACAGAGAAGGAAGAGGTTCTCTGTTTTAAATCATAAAAGGGTATTTAGACCAGTGAATTAGTCCATCTGTTTTCTAAGAAATGTAGGTACATCCAAGATATCTTCATTTTCACCATTGTATCCACCTACAACCATTTTACTTCTTACTGTATTGATGTCACAAGTATTTGCACTTAACAGTGTCTTTTGTTTTGTGACTGTCGGCTCAGGCACAGCGTTTTTATCTTCAAATCCGGTAGCAACGATAGTGATCTTCACTTCGTCAACAGCCATGTTCACATTGGTTGTTGTACCAAAGATGACAGATGCATCTTCATCAGCACTCTCTTCAACAATACTCATAGCTTCACCGATCTCCATAATAGGATAATCAGGATGGATGTCAAAGTGTACAAGTACACCCATCGCACCATCGATAGAGATGTTGTCAAGAAGAGGAGATTCGATCGCCGCTTTTGCCGCATCATAGGCTGCATTCTTACCTGACGCATATCCAGCACCCATAAGCGCAAGTCCTCTGTGACTCATCACTGTTTTCACATCGGCAAAGTCAAGGTTGATATCATTTTCCCCATGAGAAAGAATCACTTTAGAGATACCACCTACGGCCTGAGCAAGAATATCATCTACCATTCTAAAGCTCTCTTTGATACCAAGGTTTTTCTCAACGATAGAAAGAAGTTTTTCATTCGGTACGACAATGATAGAATCACTCTCTCTTTTGAGTTCTTCTAAGCCTTCTTTCGCAAGTTTTGTTCTTTTTCTACCTTCAAATTTGAAAGGACTTGTTACGATAGAAACAGTCAGTGCACCCACTTCTTTTGCCGCCTGCGCAATGATCGGTGCAGCACCTGTCCCTGTACCGCCACCAAGACCTGCAGAGATAAAGACGATATCAGAACCTTCAAGCATCTTTTTGATATCTTCAAAGCTTTCAAGTGCAGCTTCTCTACCTTTCTCCGGAAGCATACCTGCCCCCAGTCCTCTTGTAGCATTGATGCCCAATTGCATTTTGTATGGTGCCAAAGAACTCTCCAGTGCTTGTGCATCCGTATTGGCCACGATGAGATCGATCGTGTTGATCCCTTCGCTGATCATGTGATTGATCATGTTACCACCGCCGCCACCGACGCCGATAGCTTTAATCTTTGCCCCATTTGTGTGACATTTCGTTTCAACGATATCTATTTCAAACTCTTCCATGTTTTCCCCCTTTATTTAATTTTTTAAAAAAGCTGTCTTGCCCAACTCGCCAGTTTTTTTAATGGATTTTTATTTTCACGACCTAGATCGGGAAGATCGTCAAATGAGATGTCTGACTCTTCCTGATCTTTTAGTTTATGTTCTTTCTCGTCTTTATGAGCTCGGGTTGTCTGTGCCTCTTCGGTATTCGGTGAATGACCTATCCTGATGTCATTGAGGTTATCTTCGAACATCGCCTTTGAATGGAGTAACTCTTGCTGGAAATTGATCTCATATTGTGTATGTCCTCCTGCTTGATAGAGCAGTAAACCCACAACGGTTGAAAATGCCGGATCTTTGAGCTCCTCAAAAAGACCATTGACATTATCCGGGTAGCCCACTCTTACAGGCATACCTGTGAAGATGGCCTGTGCCAGCTCTCTCATACCTTTAAGTTTTGTCATACCTCCGGTCAAGATAATACCGGCACCTATTTGCTCTTTCAATGCAGATTTTTCCAATGACTTGGACAAGATCATGAGTGCCTCTTCTACACGTGAGAAAATCACAGAATGGACCACTTCCAGGGAGACACCATTACGGCTCTCTTCATCACCAATGATCGGGAGTTCTATAACTTCATTGGAACTCTCTATGAGACTTCCATGACGTATTTTGACATTTTCTGCTATCTGCAGAGGCGTATGCAGTGCCATGGAAAGGTCATTGGTGATATGGTTTGACCCTACACCCAGGAAATCATTGTATCGGATGGAGTTCCCCGTATGTATGACGAGATTACTTGTTTGACCGCCCAGGTCGATCACTGCAACACCAAGCTCTTTTTCATCTTCATCCATCGTAGCAATAGCAGAAGCATAACCGCTCAAGACAATACCGTCTATCTCAACACCGGCAGAACGCACGGCTTTTTTAAGATTGGAAAGGTTTGATTTTTGTGTCATGATGATGTTGACATCTACTTCCATACGACTGGCATTCATACCGAACGGATCTTCTATGAAGTCTTGATCATCCACTCTGAAATTGTAAGGCAAGACATGGATGACGTCATACTCAGTCGGCACATTGGCATTGTAGAGTGCTGTCTGCATTACACGATTGATCTCTTTGATGGAGATGTCTTTATGAGGGATGTTGACAATACCCGTAGAGTTCAGACTTTTGGCATAGGCATTGGAGATAGAAACCGTTGCAGAAGTAATGTTACTCCCTGCAATACGTTTTGCATCGTTGATGGCTTTTTTGATGGATTTAGAAGCAAGTTCTATATTGGTGATCGCACCTTTCTTCACCCCTTGGGATTTAGAGATGCCATGTCCTTGAATGGTGACCTCGGAGTCTTGTATTTCAGCGATGATAGCACATATTTTAGTGGAACCGATATCAATAGCTAAAATTGTGTCGCTCAATTTGTCAGCCCTCCCATATAGACTTCTGTAGGATATTGTTTATCTAACATCTTAATCAGATTCGATTCAAATGTACTTTGTTTCAGTTTATTTGCCGTTTCTTTTACAAGCGCTGTCTGATTGTCATCCATAGGCAGCAGTTTTTGTTCTAAGATATTATAAACTATAACCTTATCGAATACGCTTATGATACCTTTTTCTTTTGATGATGTAAAGAGTTTTTGTAAAAATTGTAAACTTTCTTGTGTATTTAGTGGATTCAGGTTGACATTATCTTCCAATTTGACAAAATCCGAGATGATCGCATCGTTTTGATCAAAGTGTTCAAGTGTGGTCTCTGCCAAGGCTAAAAGGGCTTCTTTTTTAGCCTGGTTTTCATACAGTACAGTCACTTCCTTTTTAGCCTCTTCGTAGGTTTTGACCTTGGGTAGGACAATATTCTCTATTTTTACCGTGGCATAGGCGTCTCCAACAACTTTAGGTTTAAGGATATCGCCTACAGATTTTTCCTTCAAGGCACTCCATACTTCCTCTGTAAGCTGATCATCACCCATTGGAAGCGAGATCTTCTCACTGTTGTCAAGGCTACCTTTTTTAAATGCGATATATGCTTTCTGTGCTGTTTTTTTTGTTTTCTTGATTTTGAGATCTTTGGTGACCAGTACTTTGGCTTCTTCGAAAGGAAGTTGTTTCCCTGTTCCGTCTGTATAGTTGAAGCTATTTGCGTCATAGTGTGCTTTGAGTTCATCATCCGTGACAGGCGTATCTTTGCTTTGTGTCCACAAAATAGAGAGTTCATACATTTGCGGGGTCAAAAAGTTCTCTTTTTGCATTTCCCAGTAGGCTTTCACTTTTGCTTCATCGGTGACGAAGTTGAGATCATCGTTTGTCAATACTTTGTATGCCAGCTTGTCACTGACATTCATCGCTGCAGAGATAGCTTCTTCTTCAAGTGGCAGAGTATCTACCGCAAGCAGTGAAAATGTCTTTTCCAGGATAAGCTCTTCTCTCAGTGTCTCTTCAAAGGCATTGGCCCTGAGTTTCTGACTTTTCAGGTAACCCTCATAGATCTCTTTCACGAAAACACCATCTTTCTGGAACGCTCTGATCTCTTGTAATTTCTGTGCGACTTCAGCATCTGAAACAATGATACCCATGTCTTTTGCAAAGTTCAAGATCTTCGCCTGTGTTGCCAATCTGGCAAAGGCCTGTTTGACCAGTCCCATCTCTTGGGCGGTTTTCTCATCCAGTTGTCCTTGCATTGCCTGATTGTATTGGTTGTATAGATTGCTGTATACCATGTTGAGTTTTGTTTGTTTGATCTCTATGTCACCGACTTTGGCAACACTCCCTGCTTTTGAACCAAAATTGTAACTTCCCCAACCTACAAAACCGGCACCAATAAATGCGACGGTTGCTACCCAGATCGTCCATACCAGGTATTTATTGTGTTTTTGCATCCAACTAATCATACTTCATCTACCTTCAATCGAAAAATTTGTACAATATTCTATCTAAAATAAGCTTATCGCTAATGAATGGGAGTTTGAAAAGAATATGACTGATCAAAATGCAAAAATGATGCAGCGAGACCTGGAAGTGATATGGCATCCGTGTACACAAATGAAGGATCATGAAACTTTGCCATTGGTCCCCATTAAATCCGGGAAAGGTGTCTATCTTTATGATTTTGAAGGTAATGCCTATATCGATGCGGTCAGCTCCTGGTGGGTCAATATTTTCGGACATGCCAATGAAACGATCAACACGAAGATCAAAGCACAGCTTGACACATTGGAACATGTACTCCTGGCAGGCTTCACACATGAACCGGCTATAGAACTTGCACATAAACTGGTCAATATAACGCCTCACGGTCTGGACAAAGTTTTTTATGTAGACAATGGTTCTTCTGCAGTGGAAGCAGCATTAAAAATGAGTTACCATTACCATCTCAACAAGGGAAAGCGTAAGGCACTTTTCCTTTCATTGACAAATTCGTATCATGGAGAGACAATCGGTGCATTGAGTGTAGGGGATGTCGAACTCTATAAAGATACCTATGCGCCTCTGCTCATTGCCAATATGCAAGTACCTGTACCCAAAGACCAAAGTGTAGAAGCTGCCCAAGAAGCATTGCAGGCGTTGGAAGAAGTCTTAAAAGAGAAGGGGGATGAGATAGCAGCCTTTATCATTGAGCCTCTCATTCAGGGTGCAGGAGGGATGCATATGTACCATCCTGCCTATCTTTCAGGGGCAAGAGCATTGACACAACAGTACGGTGTGCATCTCATCACAGATGAGATCATGACAGGATTTGGACGTACGGGAAAGATGTTTGCCTGTGATCATGCAGAGATATCGCCTGATTTCATGACCCTCTCTAAAGCTTTGACAGGAGGGTATCTGGCGCTCTCTGTGGTCATGACGACCGTTGATGTCTATGAGGCTTTTTATTGTGACTATAATGAATACAAAGCTTTTTTGCATTCGCACAGTTACACAGGGAACCCTTTGGCATGTGCTGCTGCATTGGCTACTTTGGAGATATTTGAACAGAATGATATCATAGGAGAGAATGAGAAAAAAAGCAGGTATATTAAAGAAGCGTTGGAAAAGTTTTCTGTTTTATCCAATGTAAAAGAGATACGGCAGCAGGGTATGGTCACCGCCATAGAGTTAAAGGGGTACGAAACCACTGAACGTATAGGTGTAAAGATCTACGAATATGCTTTAACACAGGGGGTCTTACTCAGACCACTGGGACATATCATCTATTTTATGCCTCCGTATGTCATCTCTTATGAAGAGATAGACAAAATGATAGAGGTGGCCTATGCAGGGGTAAAAAAAGTAGCGAAATAAATTTACTTTTTAAAGAAACGGCGGTTTTCTTTTTGTAAACGGTGATAATGCTTTTCGGCACGTTTAATACCAAACTCCATGGCTTCTTTGTAGAACTGTTCAGCCTTTTTTTTGTCCTGGTTCGTCTCTATACCGTGTTCATAAAACTGTGCTATGTCACAGAGTGCTTCAGGGTAATCTTCAAGGGCTAAACTATGCATATGTGCAAAGGCTTCAGGGATGTTTTTTGTGAGTATAACACCCTTAAAGAGCTCTCGGGCCAACATAAACTTGGCAAACTTTGATTCTGAAGCAGCACAGATAAGCAGGAGTTGAGCGGCTTCACTCTCTTTACCCTCTTCATTTAAGTGTTTGACAGATGTGAGCGTTTCTTCTATCTCCTCTTCCGTATACCCCTCCTGAGAGATCTTTCTTAAGAGGTTTTCAACAGAATCAAACTTTTCATAGGTTCTTTCTTTCATCGGATACTGCTTTTTCATACTGTTCAGTTTCTGAGCAATGTAAGGAATCGCTTTATATTGCTGTGAACGTGTTTCTTCTTCTCTCTTTATAGCAGGTTTGAGCTCCTTGAGGAGTTCATCTTTGGAGGGCAGTTCTTTTTGTATGAATGTCTCAGTCTCTTGGGGCATAGACTCTTCTATGACCGGTTCATTTTTTTCACTCTCTTGGTTATCAAAAAAGGTATCTTTATCTGTATGATCTGCCTTTTTTGGAGATTCAAAGAAAGTATCTGTGGAAGTCTGTGTAACATCCAATGTAATGTTGTCAGTCAGTACATGGTCCACGTCAATATTGAGAAGGGCATCAAAAGCACTATGCTCCACTTGTTTTTGTTCCACTTTTGTTTCTACTTTTGTCTCTTCAGGAAATTCATCAAGAAGAAAATCATTCATATCGATCTCTTGAGGTTTCTCATTTCTATGTGATGTGACAAAAAGATCGAACTCATCTATGATAGCTTGCTCTTCTGCTGCCATAGCAGCTTGTGCTTGCTGTGAGGTTCTTTGCAGTATATCTTCTGTGGGTGTTTCAATATATTGGTTAATAAGACCTTGAGCCTTTGCATAGTTCTCTGCCTGAATGGATGTAATGATCTCCTGGATTTTCAGATCTGTTTTAAGGAGCCCCAACTTTAAGATCTGAAGCTGTATGGTCTCTACATCAGTGATGGAAATTGCATGGTTAATGATGCTTAATCTTTTCTGTGTCTGATTCATATCAGGTATCCTATGTTAGATTGTATTTGAAGGAGTATAACAAAAGAATGCTTTACAGAAGTGTTGACACATGAACGGTAGTTGTTTGTATCTACTCTCTATGAGAGCTGAAAATATGTACTTTATGAACAACAAGAATAAGGAGGATGCTTTACAGAATGGCTGATAAAGCCAACAATCTGCAAGAGTTTTCCAAAATAGAAATCTTCTTTGCCATCTCCGTGATATCCCTGTCGTAGGAGATCAGACCAAAACCTTTGATAAGAAGTAGGTGCGTGTCATGTTTTTGGAAAAATTTTGGGATCTCGTAGGGTGCACGCTCCATCCAGTCATCTATGTTCTTTGGGTCATAGACGATGATCTCACCCAGGACTTTTTGTCCAAAGTAGTCTTGCGGAGAGACTTTGCCATGCTTGAGTGAGTAGGCTGTCGCATAAGGGGGCATCGTATAACAGACATATTTTGCATTGGGAATGGTTTTATAGATATGTTCGTGTATATGGACATCAGGATTTGCCATACTCCAACGATAGTCTCTCTTTTGACAATCAAGTTTGACCAGTGAATCTTCGGTGAGCTCATCTAAGATCGTATCTTTAGAGTTGATGATAAATCCACTGCTGCTTACTCTTGCGGAGATGGAGCCATGATAGACACCAAAGAAGTTTTTGTTAAACAGAGAGAGTGAAACATGTTTAATGTCTTCAATGAGATGCTTATCTACCATTTGGATAACCTTTAGTTAGGAATATTTCGGTATTATATCATTAAAATAGTTGAACCCTCTGAATCAACCAGGTGCGTATAATGGGTTCGTACAGGTAAGGCTGGATAGAAGATTTTCCGGTCCGACGCAGCTAAGACAAAGTCAGCCAATCAAACTATGATGCATTGAAGGAAACATATGGAAACACCTCATATACCTGTACTTTTAGATGAAGTATTGGAAAGTTTCAAGGATGTCGAAGAAGGCTATTTTGTTGACTGTACGCTTGGTTATGCAGGGCATAGTTCTGAAATACTGGCCAGATATCAACATTTGAAACATATAGGCATAGACAGAGATGATGAGGCTTTGGCTTTTTCCAAAAAACGCCTGGCACCCTATGAAGGTCGCAGTACACTTTACAAGGGTACGTTTGCAACCGTGTTCCCTACATTGCAAGAAAATCCGATAGTCGCAGTGTTGGCTGATTTCGGTGTCTCCTCTTTACAGCTGGACAAAGAGGAGAGAGGTTTTTCTTTTACCTCGGAAACACTGGATATGCGAATGGATGCATCCTCCCCGCTCTCAGCGTATGAAGTGGTGAACACCTACCCTAAAGAAAAACTCGAATATATCTTTGATGCATATGGCGAGATCCGTTCATTTAAAAAATTGGCATCTGCTGTGGTAGAGGCAAGGGCACAAGCGCCTATCAATTCCGCTAAAGAGTTGAGTGAGATCGCGAAAACGGTTATCCCTGCGGGAGGAAAGATACACCCTGCAACTTTGATGTTCCAGGCGATCCGTATAGAGGTCAACAATGAACTGGGTGAAATAGAGGGATTACTGGATGCTTTGGAACAAAAGCATGTGAAAGGGGAAGTGGTCTCTCTCATCTCTTTTCACTCCTTGGAAGACCGTCTGGTGAAGAACCGTTTTAAAAAATGGGCACAACAGTGTATCTGTGATCCTCAGGCAATGCGCTGTACCTGCGGTAAAAACCACGCTCTGGGTAAAGCATTCTCTTCCAAGCCTGTAACCGCAAGCAAAGCGGAACTCAAAGTGAATCCTCGAAGCCGGTCTGCAAAACTGAGAAGTTTCAGATTTAAAAAAGACAGTAATGATGGTAAGTAAAAAGAAAAAACTGAAGCCTAACGGTATTACTTTCGGTATGGCCATGGTCATATTGATGTCCATAGCCATTGTACTGATCTTGACAAGTATTAAGATCTACTTGAGCAATCAGATCTACTATGAAAGTAAGGTTGTGAACAAAATGGTACGTGAAGTTTCCGTACTGAAGGCAGAAAATGTGATGCTTGAACAGAGTGTAGAGGCATTGAAGTTCAAGAACAGGGTCACAGATACCATCTTTGTCATACAGGACAATTAGCAATGAGATTAACACACTATGATACGTAGTTTTATTCGTTTCGCAGTAGATAAACCTATTATCAACCATATTTTGATGGTTTTCATGTTGCTGCTCTCTGTTTTTGCCTATCAGAACATTGCCAAAGAGATCTTTCCTCCTTCTACCCTTGATCAGATATCGGTTCAAGGCGGATATGTCGGTACAAGTGCGGACGTGTTGGACAAAATGGTTGTCACCAGTATAGAAGATGAACTTAAAAGTCTTCCTGAGATAGATACCCTTTACACCAGTATACAAAATGGCAGTTTCAGTATCAATGCTGATATTAAACCCGGCAGTGATACGCAGTTGGTCCTTTCGGATGTGAAAGATATTATCTCAAAAACAAGACGTGACCTGCCTGCAGATATGGATGAACCGATCGCACGTATCGTGGTACACGAGTATCCGCTTCTGCTTGTTGCAGTTTCAGGTGATGTAGAGAAAAAAGCACTGATCGACGCGGCAGATGCGCTTAAAAGTAAACTGGCACTGATCCATGACCTTAGCAGCATCGAGATACGCGGTGACACGGATGAAGAAGTGGTCATTACCTTGGACCAAAAAAAGCTGGATGCGTATGGACTGGATAAAGCCGGAGTCTATACAGCCATTTCAAGTATATCGAGTATTTTCCCTGCGGGAACACTCGACGGTCAGGGTGACCATCTTTATATCTCTACGATCAATGGTGAAAAAAGTGCCGAAGCATTAGGAGAAACACTCCTGAGCGTAGGCGGAAAAAGTTTCCGTCTGGAGGATGTGGCCAAAGTCTATTACGGCTTGGGTGACCCTACGCAGATATCGCACTATAACGGTAAGCAGAATATCTCTTTGAACATCAACAAAAGTAAAGAGGGGAATGCCATTGCCCTGAGTAAAGAGATACGTAAAATACTTGTCGACTTTAATAAGAAGTATGAAGATGTCAGATTTGAAGCCTATACGGATACTTCTATCTGGGTCAAGAACCGTTTGAACCTCGTCTCTTCCAATATTTTGTTCGGGCTCATCCTGGTCTTTATGGCACTCTTTCTGTCTGTCAACATGCGGATCGCATGGGTGGTGGGTATCGGGATACCGGCCAGTTTTATCATTACCCTGATCATCATGGATATGATAGGCTACAGTTTGAATATGCTGACACTGCTTGGCGCACTCATTGCCCTAGGTATGCTGGTGGATGAAGCCATCGTTGTAGCGGAAAATATCTATAGGCATATGGAGATGGGAAAGACACCGAGCGATGCTGCTATAGAAGGTGCACTGGAGATGTTCCCAGCAGTACTTACGGCAACACTGACAACGGTCTTTGCATTTTTGCCACTCTTGATCATGAGCGGTAAAATGGGAATGTTCATGCAGGTTTTACCTGTGATGATATCGGTATTGCTCATCTCCTCTTTGTTCGAGGCATTTTACTTTCTGCCGCTGCACTCCAAAGAGTTCTTTGCGATGGGTACCTTTAAAAAAGAGAAACATGACGAAAGCTTTTGGAAAGGCTGGGTGAAATGGTATCAAGGGTTTTTGGGAAAACTGTTAGAACATAAGAAGTGGTCTCTTCTCATTATATTGATCCTGATCGTTTTGGGCACTTTGGGCATGGTAAAGATCACCAAGTTTCAGCTTTTTCCTGAGTTTGATGCACAGCAGGTCTACCTGAACGGAAAAGTAAACATCAACAATGATCTGCAGGATACGGAAGTCTATGTCACACAGATAGAAGAGGCACTGCTGGAGATACTGGATAAAAACGAGATGGATTCAGTCACTTCGGTGATAGGGTTTAAGTTCAACAAAGACCAAAGTTTTGAGTTGGGCGAGAACCTTTTCCAGATCTTTATCAATCTGCACGAAAAAGCACCTGAAAACTTTTTTGACAGATACATCAATCCGATATTTTCTTTGGAATATGACGGCAGTGATATGATCAGAGAGAGACTCTCTCAAGAGATCGCCAAAGAGATACAAGAACGTATTGTTCCCAAATTTAAAGCACAGGAGCTTCATCAGGAAAAACTCTATGAAGAGTTTAATGTCTATGTGCAACAGGCGGGTATCGTAAGTAATGATATAGAGATCGGTTTTGAACATCCCAATAGAGACAAAATGTTGGCTGCCATGAAAAGAGTAGAAGTAAAACTTGAGAGTATCAACGGAGTAGAAGATATCGCTGACAACGCCAATGAGGGCGAGCGTGAACTCAAACTGCGTGTCAATGAATACGGACAACAGCTGGGGTTTAGTGAAGGGTATGTGATCTCTGTACTGAAGGGTGCATTTTTGAAGGCTGAGTATGCAAAGATGTTCAACAAAGAGGGCTTGGTCAGAGTGAAGATAGAAGATGTCTATAAAGAGAATGCATCCGCTATCAGAAACTTTAAACTGACAACCCCGGATGGAAAACAAGTGGTACGGCTTTGGGATATCTGTGATTTTACCTATCAAAAAAGCTTTGTCAAGATATTTAAAGAGGATGGTGAAAAAGTACGTTCACTCTATGCAAGGGTGGAAAAGAAGGTCATTACACCGGTTGAGGTCATGCAGCAGTTAAAACCACTTTTGGATGAGATACAAAAAGAAGGGATCAAGATCATTATTAAGGGTGAAGAGAAGGAGAATGCAAAGTTGAAAAAAGAGCTTGGACAGGCACTGATGATCGCTCTATTCCTGATCTTTATCACTTTGGTCTGGATGTTCAACTCTTTGGTCTTGCCATTGATCATACTGACAACGATTCCGCTTTCTCTTTTTGGTGCGTTGGTCGGAACAAAACTCATGGGTATACATATGACGATGCCGGGTATGATGGGAGTCATAGGACTTGCCGGTGTGGTGGTTAATGATGGATTGATTATGCTTGACTTCATCAAAGGGAGTAAAGATTATGCCCAGATACAGGACAAAGCAGGGATGAGACTTCGTCCTATTTTACTGACTTCTGTGACCACCGTATTGGGCCTATCCTCTTTGATGTTCTTTGCTTCTGGACAGGCGCTCATCCTTCAACCTATGGCTATAAGTCTTGGTTTTGGTATTGCTTGGGCAACGGTCTTAAATCTCTATTATGTACCGTTGATGTATGCGGTTATTTATAGAGTGAAAAACTAAGCTATAGGTTCGGCTTTCTTTTCTTCTAGTAAAAGTGATAAGTCGACATCATCTCCATATGCTTGAAAGAGGCGGCAAATTTTATCGAGGTGAATGTTTGAACGTTCCAGATAGGGGTTGTTGTCTATAAATTCCCAAAACTTTTCAGGATTATTACAGAGGTCTTTGAGATAATGGCGAGTAAGTCTTCCCATTGTTTTTTCCGTATTCTTTAAAAGTTCATTTCTTTCTATGGCAAAAGGTGTTCTGATCCCATAATAGTCTACGGGGTCACCTATCTGTTGAAATCGTACGCCTTGTCTTCTCAGAATACGATCTAATGAAGGTTCCATGATAGAGAAAATCGTAGAATAATGATAGAGGAAAAAGTTTATCCTGGTTGACACCATAAGAAGCATAGCTAAATGTGTTCTCAGCTCTATCGCCGAAAAGTCCTTGTGTTCGAGGAGAGTATTAGATAAGGCTAAACGTGAAACTTCACAGATGGGTAACTTTTCACTCAAGTGCTCGATACCTTCTACATTTCCATCTTTTTGCATAGGCATGCTTTGAACAGGTGTCTCTGCATTGATAAAAAAGACCCTCACTGTACCGACATATTTTTTTCTAGTATTATCTCGTAAGAGATAGAGGAATGATTGTTCATCATCATGGCTAAAAAGATACCCCTTCTCTTCTAAAAACTCAGGTGACATTGAGTACTTGTGCGAAAAAACTTCTGCTCTTACTTGTTTGATAGCTTGAAAATCTTGTACATCGGTTGCGAGTACTAAAGTGTATTCTTCAGTTAAAAGTTTGAAGATCTGTTCTGAGGTCATTGAGACTCTTTCTTTGTAGAAATTAATAAATTTAAGATGGGTAATTCTAATCTACATTCTATTAAATGAAGTTGACATCAATCAGTTGCTTTTTGTAAGAGATTAAATATTTAGAATTCCCAGAATTAAAGTTTGTTAATGATACAATAAGGATTATTGGACGGTCATAAAAAGATATTTTGTATTGTCAAATCTAAACTTATCGTGAGGTAAGGGCGGAAAGTTATGGTTCTTTGATAGAAGATTGCCAAACTACCAATAAATGTATTTCTATGATACGTTTTTTCCTTCACTTTAGTTGTAGTACCTATTTCATGTTGAGTGAGATAGATTGAATTAAACTTTAGGATGAATAAATGAAAATGGTTTTAACCAGTTTTAAACTCTTACTCTTTGTGCTTATCACAAATACCCTCCATGCAAATGATGTTCAAAAGCTTCTGAATGATTTTAATCAGAAAAATGATTTAAGTCAAAAAACAATTGATGAGAATAAAGGGCATTTGGTACTTTTTACCAGAGAAAAACTGGAAAAAATGCATGCTAAAACACTGAAAGATGTATTTAAGACGACACCGGTAGTTTATTATCATGAAAATAGATATGGGTTACCTGATCCTTTGACTTCAGGAGCATTTGAACCTTACCGTAGTAATTTTATCCGTCTTTATGTGGATGGCGTAGAAATAACCCAAGGATGGATGGGAAGTGGTTTGATGCTTTATGGGGATGTGAATATAGATTTTGTTGATCATATAGAGTTTTATTATATGACACCCTCTTTTGAAACCAGTGTAGAGCCTGCATATCTTACGGTTTTTCTCTATTCTAAAGATCCCAAACGAGACAGTGGTGGAAAATTGGATCTTATAGGGGGAAGTAGAGGGTACAATTCTCAAAGTATCAATTATGGCGAGCAAAAAGAAGATTTTTCATATATGATCAACTTCTCTCATACGGATGAAAAAAGAGAGACCATAGATAATGGGACTTCTACCCCTCTTAAGAGAGATTTTGAACGTACACAACTTTTTTCTTATGTTAAAACAGAAGATCAAATTCTTCATTTACAGGTCATGAAAAAAAATACAGACAGTCTTGCGGGCATGAGTTGGGATGCTACACCTTTAGTCTCACAAATTGACTATCTGAATTTACATTTGGATTACGGAATTGATTTAAGTGAGCATTGGCGTACACAGCTTGCCTATGATTGGCTCAAAACTGATATGCTGCAAGAGGATGAGTATAGGGGCACCCCTTTTACCCAATATTACGGGGAATTAGCTTGGACAGATGCTTTGGGCTCAAATATTTTTGATGGTGAGTACAAAAACAGTACTTATACAGCTGAACTAACGTATAAAGAAACGATAGAAGACCACCGTATCACAGCGGGAGTAAAAGGAAGATACAAGAAGCTTGACTCTTTTGAAAGAGATGGACAAGATGCGCTTGTCACTCCTTTTACTACAGAGACGATCGCTACTATTTTTTTCCAGGATCAATATGCATTAAGTGCTCAACAATTGTTAACTCTTGGCATATCTTATAATCACATATCACGAAATGGAGACGTAGAAGATGACTCTCTCTTGCAACTGCGTTTAGGATACCTTTATGCCAATGATCATTGGAGTTATAAAACATATCTTTATCGTACCCAGTTTGCGTTAGAACCTCTTACACGTTATTTAGATTATACAAATTCTAAGGATGTGGCACTGCAGACTACAATAGGTGTGACTCAAGAGCTTGCATATAGTGATCAAAATTATCGTCTAAGATTGATGTTGCTTTTAATGCAGGATGAGGATGGTCTTTTAGAAAATAACATAGCAGGAGCAGAAGGAAATACAAAATATTTCTTTACCGTTTTCAATTATGATTATAATTTTGATATAAATAATAAAGTAAATTTACAACTTTATTATGCAGACTATAAAGACATTTTTGATTTAGATAAGCTTGAAGACGTAAGTGGATATCTTAGTTTTACAAATAGCTATGAAAATTTTGACTTTTACAATGGTGTAGTATGGCATTTAAACAACCTTGATTGGACAAATTATTTTGATCTAACAAGCTCCATTTCTTGGAATTTCAATGAAGACCTGACGTTGACATTAAAGGGACAAAATCTCTTAGATAAAGCTAAAAAAACAAATCTGTTTAGGACAGATCCTGCAACTGGCAGTATCTTAAGTCCTTTGAAAATTTCTCCTATAGATCAACGTATCACTATTGAGTTGGAATATTTGTTTTGAAAAAAATTCTCTTACTTCTCATTCTTGGCTATGGGCAACTTTTTGCGCTAGATAGTGAGAGTACACTTAAAATGTATCATGGTATTTTTACTGCATTGTCTTCAAAAATACCCATCACTGTATATATAAAGGATAAAGAGTACAGAGATGTATTTATCCATTCTAAAAAAATTGTATTATCTAATACAGTTCAGGGATCAGATATTGCTTTAGTGACAGATGAGAGAACGTTAAAGGATATTTTGTATACTAAAAATAGAAACTTTGCTAAAAAACCGATTATTTTTGTAACAAATTATCATTTTTTAAAGATGTCCGAGAAAATCGTTGGGGCATTTTATTGGCGGAAAGGACGCTCACAGTTGTTATTCATTAAGAATAGATTGAGACAATATAATATTACTTTACCTAAAGAGTATCAAAATTTTATGATTGATGAATTATGAGAAAACAGTATTTTGATAAATTTATTTTTTTCTTGATGGCTCTACTCATCATATTTGCTGTATTTTTACAGATCACAACAGTTCAAAGTACAGAGAAACTTAAAAAAGAAGAGATAGATAAAGCAGAACAATACGCATCCAAAATCGCTAAACTTATACTACGACAAACAGACAGTAATATAGAACCAATACTTACAAATAATCCTAAATTTAGAGATTATCTCAACGAATCCCTTCAAGCCTTTTTAACCAAACAGTATCAATATATCTTTGTACTGAAAAAAGATGTAAAAGGAAATTACCGTTTTTTACTCGATGGATCAGAAGAAGAACCTGAAGAGTATAAGACGATTTTTTTCCCTAAAAGTGAACTGTATGACAAGGTATATACAACGCAGAATATGCAAATTATTGAGCAGCATGAAGGGGTTGAACAGATTTGGTTGTCACTGGTTTACCCTATTGTGAGTGAAAATGAAACGCAAGCACTTTTAGTTTTGGACCTTTCAAAATCTTATGGCGAACATCTCAATAAATTTAACTCTCCACTGATGACCGTTGTATGGATGATGCAGATTTTTTTACTTCTCAGTATGTTTTTACTGGTTTTCCTGGCATATAGATATTATAAAATTCGTAAAGAGCTTATTATAGATGATTTGACCTCTGTCTATAAAAAGCAATACCTGCAAGAGTTTTTTGAAAAAAATCGATTGGATGACTACAATGTAATGTTGCTAGACATAGATGAATTTAAAAGGGTCAATCAAAAATTTGGTTATCAATTTGGTGATATTATTCTTACAGAGTTTACAAAAACACTTTTATCTACCTTGTCCCCTGGTGCAATACTTGTACGTACAGGAGGAGCAGAGTTTCTGGTTGTCTCCCCAAAATCAGAGGCTACAGTAGAAAAACAAGCACAAAAAACATTTGATAAGTTAAAAGAAAAAAAATATCTTATAGGTAATGACATACAGTATTTGACCGTTTCAATGAGTGCCATGAGTATTCCAGAAAAAAGTACGTCTGTGCAAAACATTGAAAGGTTGTTGGACGAAAAACTTTTAGAAGTAAAAAGTAACGGTAAAAATGCTTTGGCAATCTTATCCAAAGAAGAACTTAGTGGTATAAATTATAGCAATGTAGATTATATAAAAGAAGCTTTAGAAGAAGAACGATTAATATGTCTTTACCAGCCTATCTATGAAACACAGACAAAAAAAATTAAGAAATATGAAGCTTTAGTGAGACTTATTGATAAAGAGGACCCAAAAAAGCTCATTATACCTTTACATTTTATGAAATTGGTAAAAGGGACAAGTCAATATATCAAAATGAGTAAGTTGGTTTTCCGAGACGTATTTCAAACCTTGAAGAGATATGAGGATGTGGAAATAAGTGTGAATGTAGATCTAGATGATTTAGACAATGCAGATATGATGAACCTTATTACACATAATTTATATGAACATAGAACTATAGCAAATAGGTTGACTTTCGAAATTTTGGAAGATCATGAGGTGAAAGATCATGGAAAAGTTATGTTTCATTTACAACAGTTAAAGGCATTTGGTTCGAAAATAGCACTGGATGATTTTGGAAGTGGATATGCAAGTTATAGTTATTTGATAAAGTTGAATATAGATATTTTAAAAATTGATGGAAGTATTATCAAAGAATTAGAACATAGACCCGATCATGCTAAAACTGTCATTAGCTCCATTCGGGGATTAGCTGAATCTTTTCAATATGATCTGGTTGCCGAATTTGTTGCAGATGAATATATCTACAACATCATCAAAGACCTGGGTATTCAATATGCTCAAGGATATTATTTAGGAGAACCAAAACCTATTGAATGGTATATGGATAAAAACCACTAAGAGTTTACACTTATTAAAACTATTTTGCTATAATTATTGACTTTTTATAATACTAAAATAGGATACAACCGTGAGTAGCATCTATTGTTACTCACTGTACATAAGGACCGGTATACGTGCTAAGTGCTGTTGAGAGAAAAATAGAACAATTTATAGCTGACCTGAATGATAAAGAGATAAGTGGACTTTATGCTCAACTGCCTGATGGTAAAAGACTGCGTGCAAAGCTCATTTTGAAAATTGCGGGTAATAGTCTTTCTGTGGTGAAGACAGCTGCTGTCGTTGAGATGATACATGCTGCAAGTCTTTTACACGATGATGTGATAGATGATGCCTATACCAGACGTTCAAAACCTTCTCTCAATGCACTCTATGGCAATAAAACAGCCATCATGTTGGGTGATGTCCTTTACTCCAAAGGTTTCTTGGAGTTAAACAACATCAGTCCGGATGTGGCCAAGATGGTCTCCAATGCTGTTGTACAACTCAGTCTTGGAGAACTGAAAGATGTTTCACTTTCCAAAACATTTAACTTGGACAAAGATGTTTATATTGATATGATCTACCAGAAAACGGCTTCTCTGATGGAAGCCAGTGCGGGTGCTGCCGCTTTGTTGGCCGGTAAGTCCAAAGAAGCCTATATGACCTACGGTAGAAACCTGGGTATAGCCTTTCAAATGATAGATGATCTGCTTGATATCACATCAGACAGTGCCACCTTGGGTAAACCCGCATTGCATGATTTTGAAGAGGGTAAGACCACACTGCCATATATCTATCTGTATGAACTGCTGGAGAGTGATGAAAAAGAGAAACTCAGAGCACTGCATGCAAAAAAGCTCTCTGCAGACGAACAGCATTGGATCAAAATGAAAATGCAGGAACACCGGGTGATACAAAAAAGTTATCAGGAAGCCAAAACACTGATAGAAGAAGCGATCACACTGATGAATGAGAAAGGTGAAGATGCACTCTCAAATATCGCTATGCAGATGATAGAAAGGGATTTTTAATGTATTACCAAGTGATGAGTTTTTCTCATAAGAACTGTGATCAGGGTATGCGAGAAAAGTTGGCATTTGCCAATGATGAAGAAAAAATTGCAATGCTCAATCAATTGGTCGAATTTGAGTTTATCCATGAAGCATTTATCGTGTCTACCTGTAACCGTGTTGAGATCGTATTGGCAACACGTGACAATTTTTCAAGTTATCACACGATCCTGGGACTGATGAGTCAAAAGAGTGAATTGAACTTTTATGAGATCAAATCCTCAGGTGTACGTTATGATGATGAAGAGGCAGTACAGCATATTTTTTCTGTGGTCTCTTCACTGGACTCTTTGGTCATAGGTGAATCTCAGATCACAGGACAGGTGAAAGAGGCATTTATGCTCTCGCATCAAAATGGTACGGCCGGGCGCAAACTCAATCGTATCATCTCTTATGCAGTGAAGTGTGCGGCAGAAGTACGCAATGCAACGAATATTTCCCACAACCCTATTTCGATCGCATCAGTTGCTGTGGCACAGGCACACAAAATTCTGGGTGACAGTATGGCTGGTACGACAGCTATGGTAGTCGGTGCCGGTGAAATGGGTGTATTGGCCACGAAACATCTACTGAGAGCAGGTTGTGATGTGGTGATGCTGGGAAGAGACCAGGAGAAGATCGAAGCGCTGGCAGAGACCCTGGGTGAAAATGTCAAAGCAGCCACTATGGAAAAACTTCCAAAGTATCTGAACCGTTACCGTCTGCTTTTTACCGCCACTTCAGCCAGAGAACCGATCATTACGCAGGACCTTATAGAGAATGATACTTTACCAAGACTCTGGTTTGACATGGCAATTCCCAGAGATATCGAAGATATGGCGTTGGAGAAATTGCAACTGTTCCGTATCGATGACCTTCGTACCATCTCTCAAGACAATCATGCATTACGTGAAGAACAGGCAGTAAGAGCAGCTGAGATCGTAGAGAGATATAAAGAAGAGTTTTATGCATGGCTCAGAGCACTTTCTATTGAACCGGTGATCAAAGAGATGAGAGAACAGGTGAATGATGCCATAGATGCTGAAATGAAAAGGGCCCTAAAAAAAGGTTTTGTACCGGCAGAAGCCGAAGCAAATATGCGTAAAATGGCAGAGCAGATGTTCAAACGTTTCTTACATGAACCCACACAGAACCTGAGACACTCTTCAACAGAGAAGAAAAATGCGAACTGCATAGAATCGATCAAAAAAATGTTCAATATAGATACCGACAACATTGATCTTAAACAGTATAAAAACGACCATCATACAAAAGGATACAACGCGTGAGATTTTCAAGATTATTAATCCCTACAACCAAAGAGACACCCAATGACGCAACACTGGCGAGTCATATCTATCTTATCAGAGGCGGGTTTATACAGTCAGTAGGGGGAAGCGGACTTTACAATTTTCTGCCCTTAGGCAAAAAGATACTGGATAAAGTACATGCCGTGGTGAAAGAAGAGTTAGATAAAGCAGGGTGTCAAGAGGTGAGTCTCTCTTTTGTGACACCTGCGGCACTTTGGGAAGAGAGCGGCCGTTTAGAGAAGTATGGTAAAGAGCTCTTACGTTTCAAAGACCGTAAGGAGAATGACTTCATTTTAGGACCGACCCATGAAGAGATGATGGTGAACCTGGTGAGACAGACAGTGAAAAGTTATAAGCAGCTTCCTTTGAATGTCTATCAGATCAACCTCAAGTTCCGTGATGAGATACGACCACGATTCGGTCTGATGCGCGGACGTGAATTTTTAATGAAAGATGCCTATAGTTTTCATACCTCTACAGAAGATATGCAAAGAGAGTTTGCCTTGATGGAAGAGACCTATAAGAAAATATTCACACGTCTTGGGCTGGAGTTCAGGGTTGTAGATGCGGACTCCGGTGCGATCGGTGGATCTGGAAGTAAAGAGTTTATGGTACTGGCTGATTCCGGTGAAGATACGATCGTGGTATGTAACGACTGTGACTACGGTGCCAACATAGAAGCTGCTGTAGCAAAACCGAAAGTCTATGATGCTTCAACAGAGATCAAAATTATCGCAATGAAAGCACTCTATGATGAAGGTGTCAGTAAAGTCGTTCATTTTGCTCTACCTGCATCTGTAGAACTTCAGGATGTGAAAGCATGCAATGCAGTCAATGCCAACGATCTTGTAGAGTATGAAGAGACAGCAGCGATAGAAACACTGGTTGTGGACGCTGCATTGGAAGGGGTTGATGACCTTACGGCAGCAGAGAAATGTTATGCTGATATCTCCGCGGTGCAAGAGGGTGATGCTTGTGCCTGTTGTGGTGGGTCATTGCGTTATACCAAAGGTATCGAAGCAGGGCACATCTTCCAACTGGGTACACGATATTCTGAACCCTTAGCGGCAAACTTCTTAGATGAGAACGGAAAGTCGCAGCCTATGGTCATGGGAACCTATGGTATCGGTGTGAGTCGTCTGCTTGCGGCCATCATCGAGCAGAACCATGATGAAAAAGGGTGTATCTGGACGAAAGAGTCTGCACCGTTCGATCTGCAGATCATCGTCTCCAATATCAAAGATGAAGAACAGGTCGCTTTGGGTGAGCAACTCTATGAAGCGATGTTGGCCAAAGGTGTGGATGTACTGCTTGATGACAGAAAAGACAGATTCGGTGCGAAGATAAAAGATTATGAACTTATCGGTGTACCTCATGCAGTGATCATAGGAAAGAAACTGGCAGAGGATACAGTAGAGTTTATGACCAGAGACGGTATGGTCAAAGAGGAAGTCTCTGTAGATTACATAGTCGATTTTCTGGCTGAAAGATTTTAATATGATATTTCTGATCATTCCTTTTGCTCTCATCGAATTGTACCTTTCGCTAAAGACCGGAGAGACTATAGGTTTTTTTTGGTCAGTGGTATGGATCGTACTTAGTTTTGCTCTGGGCATGATGCTTTTACAAAAATCTTCACAAACGATGATGGGCAATATGCAGTCAATGAGACAGGGAAAACTTGACTTGAGAAGATTTCAAAATGCAAGTATGTCCTACTTCATCGCTGCGATCCTACTCATTATTCCGGGAGTATTCAGTGACCTTTTGGGTGTCATTGCATTTTTTTATTCACTTTATTTACAATTTATTGCTAAAATAACCCCCGAAGGAACAACACATTTTACAAAACAAGGAGATGATGATGTCATTGATGTCGAAATTATTGATGAGCACAGTCGTAGCGACCGTGACTCTTAGTGCAAATGCACAGCCAGATAACAAATTATTAGTTAAATATGTGAAGAGATCTGTGGTGAAAAATCCACAGGTGAAAGTTAACGGTGTAACCGTACTTGAGTCTAAAACAGATAAGAGATTACCTGGATGGACGATCTTGTTAACGACGATGGATCTGGAGTATCAGAAAAAAGAGATACATGCACCTGAAATGATGTTTGTGAAGGATGGACTCATCACAGGGCACTTAGTGAATCTAAAAACCGGAAATGATTACAGAGATGAGATCAAACCTAGTGTCCCTCAGAGCTATTATGATGATGCCCACCTGCTGTTTGGTAACAAGGATGCAGAGCATAAGATACTGATCTTCTCTGATCCTCAATGTCCGTTCTGTCAAGAAATAGTACCGGAGATATTTAAAGTATCTAAAGAGAACCCTGCAAAAATTGCAGTCTATTATTATCACCTGCCGTTACTTCGTATCCATCCTGTTTCAGATGTACTGACACGTGTGATGCATGTGGCACAACATGAAGGTAGAACAGATGTGGTTGAAAAGATCTATTCACTTAAGATTGACCCGAGAGAGACAGATATGACGAAGATACTAGCTGCAGTAAAAAGCCATACCGGTTACAGTGTCACAGCAGCACAGGTAGATGCTGAAGAGGTGAAAGCAGCCATGCAGGCAGATGAAATGGCCTCAAGTAAAATGATGGTCACAGGTACTCCTACTATCTATATAGATGGTGAGTGGGATAAAATGCGTAACGGGTATAAAACGCTCATAAAATAATGGAATTGGCGCTGCATGAGACTTTGTCTTATGCAGGGATAGACAAGGGTAACAGTGGAAAAATTAATTATAGCGACAAGAGCAAGTGCTCTTGCACTTTGGCAGGCATATCACATTAAAGAGAGGATCGAAACTTCCTTTCCGGAGATCACCGTAGAACTGAATGAAATTACCTCAAAAGGTGACAAGATACTGGACAAACCGCTTGCACTCATAGGGGGCAAGGGACACTTCACCAAAGAGCTTGAAGATGAGATGCTTGAAGGGAATGCAGATCTTGCAGTACATTCCCTTAAAGATGTACCTACTTACATTCCCGAAGGTTTGGAACTCTGTGCCATTACAGAACGTCAAGATCAGAGCGATGTCCTGCTATCACATACCTATCAAAGTCTGGATGACCTTCCTCAGGGTGCAGTGGTAGGAACCACAAGTCTAAGAAGACGTATGCAGCTGCTAGAGAAACGTCCGGATCTCGTGGTCAAAGAACTGAGAGGCAATGTCAACACAAGGCTCAGAAAGCTCAAAGAAGGAGAGTATGATGTGATCATACTTGCTTATATAGGACTGCATAGACTTGACCTGCTTAAAGATGTCCCTTTTGTTGAAAAATTGGATTTTTTCATCCCACCTATGGGACAGGCTGCGTTGGGTATCGAGATCGTAAGTAACAATGAGAGGGTTCGTGAAATAGCCATGACCTTGAATGATGAGAATTCTTATCTCTGTACAAAGTTGGAACGTGATTTTGTCTCAAAGATAGGTGCGGGGTGCTCTGCTCCTGTGGCTGTGAATGCAGTCATCACAGGTGATGATATCACGATTAAAGCGATGCTTGGATACCCGGATGGTACGAACATCATGCATAAATCATTGACAGCAAAGGTAGATGCATGTGATGCATTGGGACAACAGTTGGCTCTAGAGATGATCACTGAGGGTGCTCTGGAGATACTTGAAAAAGCAGAATCTATAGCATTTAAAGATGAAATGCCAGAGAGACTATAAGTAGAAAGTTGATAAATGCAAGACGTAGTACAATGGCTTAAAGAGTATGGTAATTTAAAGATCATCGAGGAACCGTTGGATGTGGAGCTTGAGATCCCACATGTGGCCTATGTGGAAGTCAAGACAGAGGATTCTCGTCCTATCCTTTTTACCAATCCTGTGAACAAAGCCAAAGGTATAGCGTATGATATGCCTGTACTGATGAACATCTTTGCCAACAAAGACCTGACGGAAAAGATCTTCGGCAAACATCCTGATGATGTAGCCAAAGGTATAGATGAACTGCTTAAGCTCAAACCACCTAAGGGATTCAAAGCCAAGTTGGCGATGCTTCCTAAACTCTTTTCACTTAAAAATGTCTTTCCCAAACGTTTAAAGTTCAAAGGAGAGTGTCAAGAGGTCATCATTCCTAAAGATGAGGTGGACTTGGACAGATTACCTATACTCAAGACCTGGGAAGAGGACGGTGGTCCCTTTATCACGATGGGACAGGTCTATACAAGGAGTCTGGACGGCGAAATGCAAAATCTCGGGATGTACCGACTGCAACAGTATGATAAAAAGAGACTGGGGATGCACTGGCAGATACATAAAGATGCTTCGCACTTCTTTGACCAGTACCAAAGAGCCGGTAAAAAAATGCCTGTAACCGTAGCCATAGGTGGTGACCCACTTTATATCTGGTGTGGACAGGCTCCCATGCCACATGGCATGTTTGAACTGTTACTCTATGGTTTTGTACGGAATAAAAATGCACAGCTGGTGAAGTCGATCACCAATGACATTTATATCCCCCGTGATGTAGATGTGGTCATAGAAGGTTTTGTGGATCCTGAAGTCATGGAGATAGAAGGGCCATTCGGTGACCATACGGGTTACTATACACTGAAAGAGCCGTTTCCTGTGATGGATGTAGAGACGATCACGATGAAAAAACATCCGGTATTTCAGGCAACAGTAGTAGGAAAACCGCCGTTGGAAGATAAGTATATGGGCTGGGCAACGGAACGTATCTTCCTGCCGATGCTTAAACCTATGGCTCCAGACCTGATAGACTATAATATGCCTGAAAACGGGGTCTTCCACAACCTGATATTGGCAAAGATGAAAACACTCTATAAGGGACATGCACAGCAGTTCATGCATGCATTTTGGGGAGTGGGTCAGATGAGCTTTGTCAAACATGCCATTTTTGTAGGAGAAGATGCCCCCGATCTTGAAGAGAGTCAAGCCCTGGCAGCACATATACTCAATCGGCTGGATCAGTGTAAGATCCTCATCACACAAGGTATCGTGGACCATCTTGACCATTCGTCCTCAGAACAGTTCGTCGGCGGGAAACTGGGTGTGGATGCAACAGGAGATGAAGTAGAAAACGGTGTAGAAGCGTTACTTTCAGATGAAGTGCTGCTTGATAAGATGCGAGAGATAAGCAGCAGTGTAGTAGGCCTGAAGCAGTACATGACAGAGACCAAAACACCGATCTGTGTGATCAGTGTGGATAAAAAAGAGTCCCAACGCAATCTCATTAAAAAACTTGAAGGACTTGAGAAGCATATCAAACTGCTTGTCATTGTGGATCATGCGAATAATGATCTGAATGATGCCTATATGCTCATTTGGCGTGTAGTGAACAATATAGACGCAGGAAGGGATGTCATACTTAAACCGTTCATAGCGATCGACGGGACGAATAAAAGTGAAGTGGACGGCTATGAAAGAGAATGGCCCGGAGATACTTTCTGTACGAAAGAGGTGCTTGACGGCCTTCAGGAAAAAGGGCTTATTGATATAGATGAGGCTTTTATTAAAAAATTCGGATTGCTGCCTTTTTAATTTAATTTCCTTTTAAAGATACTATGATAATATTTCCTTGTTAATAAAAATTATCAATAAGGAAATAACATGTTAGTAACAAAAAAAGCTCCAGACTTTACAGCAACAGCCGTACTTGCAGACGGTTCAATCGTAGACGATTTCAATCTTATGGAAAACCTAGGTGAAAAAGGTGCAGTACTTTTCTTCTACCCACTAGACTTTACTTTTGTATGTCCATCAGAGATCATCGCATTCTCTCATAGAGCTAAAGAGTTCAGAGAAAGAGGTATCAATGTGATCGGATGTTCTGTAGACTCTCAATTTTCTCACTTTGCCTGGAGAGAAACTCCAGTAAATGAAGGTGGGATCGGGAAAGTTGATATGCCATTGGTAGCAGACCTTAATAAGCAAATTGCTAGAGACTATGATGTTCTTCTTGATGACGCTGTAGCACTCAGAGGGTCTTTCCTTATTGATGCAGATGGTACTATCAGACATGCAGTGATCAACGACCTTCCGCTTGGTAGAAACATCGATGAGATGATCAGAATGGTAGATACAATGCTATTTACTAACGAGCATGGTGAAGTGTGTCCTGCTGGTTGGCAAAAAGGTGATGAAGGTATGAAAGCAGACACTGCTGGTGTTGCTGAATATCTTGCAAAACACGAAGGCGATCTATAAGACCTTAGTATATTCCCATCTTCAGAGATGGGTGTATACATAAGGCTATAGAGTGATAGCTTTATGTATACATTGAAAGGAAAACTATGACAGATTATGTAAATCTACTTAAAAAGAGTGGACTAAAAGCTACATTTCAACGTATGAATATATTAGAAAAGATAGAAGCGTATGGGCATATGTCCATCGATGCTATCTATGCAGAGGTCATTAAAACACATCCATCTCTTTCACTTGCAACGGTGTATAAAAATATTGTTTTAATGGTGGAGAAGGGTGTACTTGTAGAAGTGCCTATCACAGGCAAAAAGTCCAAATATGAGCTTTTAAAAGAGGATCATATCCACTTGGTCTGTACGGAGTGTGGTGAAGTAGAAGACAAACCGCAGCATACAGTTGCAGATGAACTCTTTACTTCTATCACAAAGAAAGAGAACTTTACCATAAGTAAACAACAGATCAATCTTTACGGCGTGTGTAGTCACTGTACAGAAGAAGTTGCTTAAGGGGTGCAGGTTTGAGTATCTCAAACCTATAACCCTTTATTTGAATAATGCTGAACCGATCCTCACTAAATTCGACCCACATTTTATAGCCAATTCATAATCACCGCTCATACCCATAGAACAGATACTCGCACCCTCTTTTTTCAGTTTCTCATAGATACCGTATGTGCTTTCAAAACTTTGCTGTATCAGTTTGGTGTCATCACTGTGTGCGCCTATGGTCATCACACCTTTGAGATTGATCTGAGGACAGGTCTCTTTGATCGTTTGGTAGATATCCACAGCTTCTTCAGGGGGTACGCCTGATTTCGTTGCTTCATTGGCTGCATTGATCTGAAGCAGGCAGTGCATCTTTGTCTCTTTTGCCAAGAGTTTTTTGTTCAGTTCTGCTGCGAGCTCTATACTGTCAAGTGATTGCATCAGTGTAGGACGCAAGTCAATCAGATTGTTGATCTTGTTCTTTTGGAGCGAACCGATCAGATGCCATTCAAGTGGTAGGTCCTCGAGCGCATGCATACGTTCTTTAAGCTGTTGTACCTGATTTTCACCAAAAGCTCTCTGTCCCAGTTCATAGAGTGTGGCAATATTTTCAAGCTCTGTATATTTGGCCACAGTGACCAGTTTTACAATGTGGTGTTCACTCACTGTGATACGTGCTTGTTCTATGTTCCAGATCACTTCATCCAGGTTTGCTCTTAAGTGTTCTTTGTCCAATATCATACTTATTATCCTTTGCTAATGAATTGCCTGATCGGCTATGCTACACTTTGACTGTTTTGGTTTTTATCCCCAAAGTCTATTGATATCATTATACAATCCTAACATCATAAGAGAGATGAGTATAGCCCAGCCTACCAATGTGATGACATACATCACCTTTTCGCTCGCAGTTCTACCTGTAAGCATCTCATAGAGGTTGAACATAATGTGCCCACCGTCCAGTGCAGGTATAGGCAGCAGGTTCAATACGCCCAGGTTCACTGAAATGAGGGCGGTAAAAAAGAAAAGTGCGAGTATCCCCGCAGCGCTCGCTTCAGCTGTGACATCTACAATGGTGATGATACCACCGAGCTTGTCTGTACCAACCACTCCGGTGATCAGTTTTTCTACACTCTGTACGATGAGCAAAGAGGCTTTCTTTGTCTCATCCCATGCATACCCCAAACCATCTATCAATCCAAAGTGGACCGTTGTTTGTTTTCCTAAAGGACTGATCCCGATGATACGTCTGGTGATCTTCTCTCCAAAGATATTCTTGTCCTCTATCACCTTTGGTGCCAGTTGCAGTGTGATCAGTTGTTCTTCACGTTCTACGATAAGCGTGATGTCACCTTTGTCACCGTTGATGTTTTCACCGATCTCTTCCCAGTACTTGATATTGTGGGTATTGACCTGAACAATCCTGTCCTCTTTGGTTAAACCTGCTTTGAATGCAGGCGTCTCTTTTCCTACTTCACCGACATAAGGCAACAGCTTGGGAACACCGATGTTCGCAATAGCAAAATAAAGCAGAAAGGCCAGCAGGAAATTGGCAAACGGTCCGGCCAATAAAATAATGATACGCTGCCATGGTTTTTTCACATTGTAGGAATCTTTGTCGTATGAGACCGCAGTAGGATCCGTGTCATCCTGACCTTTCATTTTGACATACCCGCCAAGCGGTATCGCAGAGAGACTCCACTGCGTTTTTCCTATCATCCTGGAGTAGAGTTTTTTACCAAAACCTATACTGAAGACATCCACCTGTACGCCAAAAAAACGTGCTGCTGTAAAGTGTCCAAGCTCATGAAAAAAGATCAGTACCGACAAGACTAAAAGTGCGACTATGATGCCCATAAAATTCCTCTATGCAAATATATTGCATTATATCCAAGTGTAGTAAAAAATTGATATAGATTAAAACTATAATGAAAAATTTTGCTAAAATAAATGGGAAGGATGAAAAGATGAATGAAAATAAGAGTGTGTCAGAAGAAATGATAGAAGAGATTGATAATGATGCTTCAGAGGGGCTGGGCGAGATTGACGATACACCTTTGGAAATGGGAGAAGAAACCATAGGACTCCATGAAGATGACACGCCTGAAATGACAGAGGGACCGGTATCAGATCCTGTCTTTCCGGGAAAAGCTAATAAACATACCAAAACCATGCATCTTGTAGAAAAAACAAAAAAAATGCTTAAAGAAGTAGATGATCGGGAAGAAGCCTGCAAACGTCTGCTTGAAAAGGATGTACAAGAGTATGAGGATGCCAGAGCACGACTTAAAGCGGGTGGCCTTGATGCCTGTACAGTATTAGTAAAAAAATTGGGCTATCAGACAGATAATGATGATCTTGAAGAGAAGAGAACAGTTGTATTCACTTCAAAAAAAATGTTCAAACCCTTAGTTTTCAGAGATATTCCAAGCGGTAGATTCACAGGGTTGCTCTACGCTTTACTCGGAGGGATTGCTACAGTCATAGGATTGGTCTATCTGGCAACAGTAAAATTGGACATGACACTGAATATGACAAGAATGCCTTCAGAAGATGAGACACAAAGTATACTGGCCTGGTTCAGTACACTTTTAGGACAACATGAAGATGTGAATATCGGTGCAGGTGTATTAGGTTTTTCAGTGCTTTTGGTCATGATCCTTATCTATATCGTTCGTGTAAGGTTGAAAAAAAGAAGCAATCTTCACCTCGCAGTGAAACAATTCGTAGAAGCAGAGATTTACAGAGAGAAAAAAGAAAATTGCAAAGTTGAAACAGACAAAATAGATAGGCATATCAAAGATACGATAGGAGTATTTAGAACCTATGAAGTACTCTTGAACGAACAAAAAGGAAAACTGGAACGTATCCACTATGTGGAAGGGGAGAGAGAGAAGAGTATAGAGTATCATCATAGATCCTATAAAGAGATACGCGAAACCAAAGAACTGATACGGGCGATAAGGGAGTATATGAATAGTCCTATAGTAGAAGAAGGAAAACTGTCTGAGAAAAGCGTACTGCTTTTACAGCATGCAAAAGATCAGGCCGATATAATGATTAAACGGTTTTATTAATGTACATCGAGACCTTCAGAGAGATCGGTTCGTATAATGACTTTCAATGATGTGTTCCGAAAATCTTTTATACCTACGACACACTTTTGTAATTTTCTTTAAATAGATCCAAATAGCAAAATGATTAAAAATTAACCATACCGCTGATGCTATAGGATTGTATAGTAGGATATACTATCCGTACAAGACATGACATGAGGTTTTAAAATCTCATATACGCTAACAAGATATCTAGGGTTCCGGCAGAATATTCTGTGTCTGGTCCGAGAGTTATCGGCCTCTTGAGTAGAGGTTACACGGAGGGATAAAAGCCCGGGAGATTTATTATCTCGTGCCGTGTTTTAAACTTATACTCAAAGGACACTCCAATGAAACACTTCTTCAAATCTACATCTAAATTCTTAGTTGCCACTACATTAATTATGAGTCTCAGTACATCATCACTCATGGCAGAGGTAAAAGATAAATTCCAAGTATCATGGACCATTTATGTCGGTTGGATGCCGTGGGATTATGCCCAGCAAAAAGGTATCGTTGACAAATGGGCTAAAAAATACGATATCGAGATCGACCTGATCCAGGTGAACGACTATATTGAATCGATCAACCAATACAGTGCCGGTAAATTTGACGGTTGTCTCATGACGAATATGGATGCATTGACCATTCCGGCTGCGGGTGGTGTTGACTCAACTGCTGTGATCATGGGTGACTTTTCCAACGGAAATGACGGTATCCTTCTTAAAGATAAAAAGAGCCTGGCTGATATCAAAGGGCAGAAGGTGAACCTCGTTGAGCTTTCGGTATCACACTATCTTCTTGCACGTGCACTTGAATCAGTGAACATGAGTGAAAAAGATATTACGGTTGTAAACACATCAGATGCTGATATGGTATCTGCATGGAGTTCTGATGAGGTGACAGCAATGACAACATGGAACCCACAGCTCAGTGAGATCACGGCAAACAATACAAATGCCAATCTTGTTTATGATTCAAGCAAGATCCCGGGCGAGATCATCGATATGCTTGTGATCAACACTGAAACACTCAAAGACAATCCAAAATTGGCAAAAGCATTGACAGGTGCATGGTTTGAAGTGATGGCATTGATGAAAAAAGGGGATGAAAAAGCCTTGACATTCATGGCAGAAGCGTCTGGTACGGATCTTGCTGGTTACAAAAGCCAGCTTGATTCTACAATGATGTTCTATGATGCAAGTGATGCCGTTAAATTTGCTGACAGTCCAGACCTTCCAGAAACGATGAAAAAAGTGAGTGAGTTCTCTTTTGATCACGGTATTCTCGGAGAAGGTGCACCAAATGCTGAATTCATCGGTATGGAGTTCCCAGGTGGGAAAACTTTCGGTGATACAAAAAACACCAAGCTACGTTTTACAGACACCTATGTGAAAATGGCTGCGGAAGGGAAACTGTAAGGTACTCCTATGAAACGATTTATGAACCTTCGACCATCCAGAGGAGCAACGCTCTTCTTGGGATTATTACCATTTATTATTGTCGCGGTGTTCTATCTCGTGGCATCAGATATGCGTCTTACGGAAAATCCGAATGACAAGCTTTTACCATCCATGGCAAGCTTTTCAGAAGCCATTGACCGTATGGCCTTTACACCAAGTAAACGAACAGGTGAAATACTCTTCATTGGAGATACAGTATCTTCACTTGAACGATTGGGACTCGGGGTCCTCATAAGTGCTGTATTGGCAATGCTTATCGGCATCCCTCTAGGGTTTATTCCTTTTCTGAGGGCAGGTTTGTCGCCTTTTGTGGCAGCCTTTTCCATGGTGCCGCCAATGGCGGTCCTGCCTATTTTGTTCATTGTTTTTGGTATGGGTGAGCTGGCGAAGGTTGCACTGATCGTCATCGGTGTGACACCACTGCTTGTCCGTGACATGCAGCAGCGTGTCTCTGAGATACCGGTCGAACAGCTTATTAAAGCACAGACTCTTGGAGGATCAAGCTGGACGATCGTGATGCGTGTTGTCTTACCGCAGGTCTTTCCTAGGCTGCTTGATGCAGTGCGTATCACACTGGGTACGGCATGGATCTTTCTTATTTCAGCAGAAGCGATCGCAGCGACCGAAGGTTTAGGGTACCGTATCTTTCTGGTGCGCCGTTATATGTCAATGGATGTGATCCTGCCTTATGTGGCATGGATCACATTTCTTGCCTTCTTGTTTGACTTTATGTTAAAGAAGCTGACCTATAAACTATTTCCATGGTATACGGCCGGAAAGGAGGGATCATGAGTCTGATTCATATTAAAAACCTTTGGAAAAAATATGATGACAATGTTGTACTTGAGAGAATAACCCTCGATATTAAAGAGGGAGAGTTCTGTACACTGGTCGGTCCTTCAGGATGCGGGAAGAGTACATTCTTAAAAATGCTCTTAGGACAGGAGACACCCACAAGCGGTACATTCCTGCTTGATGGTAAACCTTTTCCTGATGAGCCGGGAATAGAACGTGGAATCGTTTTTCAGCGTTACTCAGTTTTCCCTCATTTAACTGTGTTGGGAAATGTCATGATGGCCATGGAGCTCAAAGCATCAAAATTCTTTGGGAAATTCTTTGGCACAAAACGTAAAGAAGCTAAAGAGAGTGCCATGGATATGCTTAGGTCAGTCGGCCTTGGCGATGCGGCAGATAAATACCCCAGCGAACTCTCCGGAGGTATGCAGCAGCGTCTCTCCATTGCACAGTCTTTGGTCAATAAACCAAAGATACTTCTGCTGGATGAACCGTTTGGTGCATTGGACCCGGGGATTCGTGCCGATATGCATGCACTCATTTTGGACCTATGGGAAAAGAACAATCTCACGATCGTGATGGTGACCCATGACCTCAAGGAGAGTTTTTACCTTGGTACACGTCTGCTTGTCTTTGACAAGGTACGTTATGAACCGCAGGCACCCAACATGTACGGGGCGTTGATCACGTATGACATACCTGTAGGTGATACAAGGGAAACGGTCTTAAAAGAAGTAGAAAAATCTATAAATGAATAAAGGAACAACAATAATGATAACAACACATAAAGATTTAAAACCTGAAAGTATCCTTCTTGATGAAGTACTTCCGGGAGGCGGCAGATGGTCAAAGATCATCAAACGCGGTGACAAGCTGCGCATTACCACAAAAGATGGCTTAGGTTCTCTTTCGGCCATGTTCTACAATGCAGATAACACTGCAGAACGTTTTAACTCCGCAGACACGGTTAAACTTCAACATAATGCTTATTTTGGCAAAGGAAGAGTGCTTTATTCGGAATTGGGCCGCGTGCTTTTTTCGATCACAGATGAGACAACCGGAGGGCTTTTTGATGCCATTGCAGGGATCAGCAACCCGCGTATTGTCAAAGAGCGTTTCGGTGAGGGAGACTTTGAACATATCCGTAACCGTTATTATAAAAGCGACCGTGAAAACTTTTTGGTCGAACTGGGCAAATACGGTATGGGTAAACGTGACATGATCCCTGCGATCAACTTCTTTAGAAAAGTCGATGTCAAAGAGGGGAGTAAACTTGAACTTTCACCCCAACGTGCCGAACCAGGAAGTTATATCGAACTGCGTGCAGAGATGAATGTACTTTTGGTACTCTCAAACACACCGCATGTGATGGAAGAGGGTGAATACAACCCAAGTGATGTTCAGCTGACCCTCCACAAGGCAGATCCTGTCACCGAGGATGACCTATGTATGAACTTTACCCCACAATCCCAGCGTGCTTTCATAAACAATGCACGCTATTTTGCCTAAGGAGAGAATGATGAGCAAAGATATTAAAAACGCAGTATACAATGAAAAGGTCGCAGCAGGTGTACCTTGGAGCCATGTGGTCAAAAAAGGGCAAACCCTTCGTATCATAGACCTTGAAGGGTGTCAGGCAGTTGATACACTTTTTTACAATGCCAATGACCATGAAGAGCGTTACTCGGCCAATGACACAGTCAGAGAACAAGGGAGCATCTTTGTGACAACCGGTACAAAACTCATCTCCACCGATGATAATGTGATGATGGAAATTACTGCAGATACCTGTGGTAACCATGACACACTGGGCGGTCACTGTAGTGCTGAAAGTAATACGGTACGTTATGCACATGATACAAAATATATGCACAGCTGCCGTGACAATTATCTGTTTGAGATCGGTGAGTTGGAGATGGATCCTCGTGACCTTACCAATAACATCAACTTTTTTATGAATGTACCTATCGAAGAGGACGGATACTTGATTATCGTAGATGGTATCTCTAAACCGGGTGCCTATGTGGATATGAAGGCAGAGATGGATACTTTGGTACTTGTATCGAACTGTCCGCAGCTCAACAATCCATGTAATGCATTTAATCCGACACCGATTCAGATGGTGATCTGGGAAGACTAAGAGATCATGGAAAAGATAAGCAACCTCTTTCGTTCTGACGATGCACTTGTACCGAATATAGTAGCGTGGACATATATACTTGGAACTTATCTATTTGGTTTTAGTGCGCTACTGGCAGACTCTATTCTCTATAATATTTTAGGGATCGTTTTTCTTGCCCACAGCATGGTCATCGCTGCTTATTTTATTCATGAGTGTGCACATGACTCTCTTTTTAAGAAAAGTCATCACAATCATATTTTTGGTGAAATTCTTCTTTGGATCACAGGTGCTTCATACAGTGATTATGAGGCGATCAAGCATAAGCACGTACGTCATCATATGGATCGTGCAGATATTGTCTCTTTTGATTTTAGAGAAAGACTGCTCCAGTATCCCAAAACATTAAAGATCATACAGGCCTTGGAATATTTTTATATTCCTGCCTTAGAGCTCATGATGCATGCATTGGTGATCATTTTGCCTTTTGTCAAAAAGTCACGCAAGCATCTGCGTTCCCGTATTATCACGGTATTAGTGCTGCGTATCGCGTTTTTTGCTGCATTGGCGAGCATCTCTCCAAAGGTTTTACTGCTGTACCCTATCGCATATATGATATTTTTAACCATCATGCGTTTTATGGATGTGCATCAGCACACCTATGACCTGTATGAGACACTCGATCAGCCAAGCGGTGATGAAGTCAAACAGTATGACAGTGCATTTGAAAAACGCAATACTTTTTCAAATGTGTTTTCACTGAAATATCCGTGGTTAAACCTTTTGGTACTGAACTTTTCATATCACAATGTACACCACGACAAACAGATGCAGCCCTGGTATCGATTGCCAAAGCTCCATAAAAAGCTCTATGGCAAGGATGAGACACAGGTTCTCTCCTTTGTCAATTTGCTTAAAAGTTATCATCGTTACCGTGTACAACGGGTGATCAACTCGGACGCAACAAATATCGACGTACATAAAGGCAGAGACTTTATCGGCGTTGATGGTGTCTCATTTTTGACGGCACATTAAGGAGATAAGATGACACAAGTAAAAAAATTCTGGCCGATCCTGACAGGAACACACCGTTACGAGAAGACACTCTCGACACGTGGTCACGGTAAAGGGGTTATCATAGATGCACCTATCTTGGCTTATCTTATAGAGACGGCCAATGGACGTATCCTTTATGATGTAGGTTGTGATTACAACAAGATCGTTGATGAAGTGAAGCGCAAGCACTTCTACGAACATGAAGGGTTCCCATTCGGTCCTCCTCAGATGACCGAAGAGCAGCGTCTTCCCAACCGTCTGGCTGAGCTTGGACTTAGAACAGAAGATGTGGATGTCGTCTTTTGCGGCCATCTCCACTTTGACCATGCCGGGGGTATCTGTGAATTCTGCAATGCCGAGGTCCATGTGCATGAAAAGGAGCTCGAAGCGGCCCGAGAGCCGGCGGACGAGGCCTATTTCGCCGAGGATTTGGATTGCCCGATCAACTGGCGCATTTATAAAGGAGAGTATGACCTTGTCCCCGGTGTCCGTGCCATCGAGACACCTGGCCATACAGCAGGGCACATGTCGATGATGATCGAACTGCCCAAAGGAAAACCGATCCTGCTTGCAGGTGATGCTGCAGACCTGAGCGAAAATCTTGAAAAAGAGATCGCTCCGGGACTCTGTTGGCAGGATAACGAAGCCATGGCGATCGAGAGTATTCGTAAGCTTAAAGAGCTTGCATATCGTTCAGGGGCAGAGATCTGGCCCAATCATGATATGAAGTATTTTGAATCTAAAAACTGTTTCCCGCAGTTTTTTTCCTAAGGTATGAAAGAACCACCTCTTTCCGTTTCATAAGACGACTTATGAAATGTAAACGATCGGGACGGCCCGTAAACTTAACTCTAAGGACATAAAATGTTTACTAAAATATTAATCGCCAATCGTGGTGAGATCGCTTGTCGTGTCATACGTACACTTAAGAAGATGGGCATTCGATCCGTTGTTGTGTATACTGCTGCAGATGCAGACTCTTTACATGTCAGTATGGCGGATGAATCTTATTATATCGGTCATGGGATTGCCAGTGAAAGTTATCTTGATAGTAAAAAGATTCTTGATATTGCCAAAGAGAGTGGTGCTCAAGCCATTCACCCCGGTTATGGTTTTTTAAGTGAAAATGCAGCGTTTGCGAATGCATGTGAAACGGAAGGTATCGCTTTTATCGGACCGCGTACAGAGCATATGCAAAAATTTGGCCTTAAACATACAGCACGCCAATTGGCAGAAGAGAACAGTGTGCCACTCCTTCCGGGATCTTCGATCTTAACTGATCTGGAAGAGGCGAAGAGAGAGGCGAAACGTATCGTGTATCCTGTCATGTTAAAAAGTACTGCCGGGGGCGGTGGTATCGGTATGCAGCTGTGCTATGATGAAGAAGAACTTTGTGATGCCTATGAATCAGTGAAGCGTTTAAGTGAAAACAACTTCTCTGATGGCGGTATGTTTCTGGAAAAATATGTTGCTTCAGCACGTCACATCGAAGTACAGGTCTTTGGAGACGGAAAAGGATTTGTTGCGACCTTAGGTGACAGAGATTGTTCGGTCCAACGCCGTAATCAAAAAGTGATCGAGGAGACACCGGCCCCTGGTCTTACGGATGAGACAAGAGAAGCACTCTATGAAGCAGCAAAAAAATTGACAGCATCTGTTTCTTATCTTTCTGCAGGGACAGTGGAGTTTGTGTATGATACAACTACCAATGCATTTTATTTCCTTGAAGTGAACACACGTCTTCAAGTAGAACACGGGATCACAGAGGAAGTGACAGGGGTTGACCTGGTAGAGTGGATGATACGTCAGGCTTACGGTGAAAACCCGGCACTTTATGCGTATGCGCATGCACCAAAGGGACACGCTATACAAGTGCGTGTATATGCGGAAGATCCAGCTAAGAATTTTCAGCCCAGTTCAGGTGTATTAACCCATGTAAAATTTGCCGATGACATACGATGTGATACTTTTATTGAAACAGGGCTTGAAGTGTCTGCTTTTTATGATCCGATGATAGCCAAGCTTGTGATCAAAGCGGACAACAGGGTAGAAGCGTTAGCAAAGATCGTAAAAGCGATTGATGAAACCTCTATAGACGGGATCGAAACGAACCTGAGATATCTAGGGGCGATTGTCAAATCGGATGTCTTTAAAAAAGGTGAACAGACAACAAAATACCTTAACAGTTTTGAATATCAACCAAAGAGTATAGATGTTTTACGTCCGGGAACACAAACAAGCATACAGGATTTTCCCGGACGTACAGGCTACTGGGATATCGGTGTACCGCCTTCAGGTCCTTTTGATAATTTCAGTTTTCGTTATGCCAACCGTATCGTAGGGAATGATGCGGCAGCCTCAGGTCTGGAGATCGCTATTGCAGGTCCGACACTGCGTTTTAACGCAGATACGACCATAGCCTTGTGCGGAGCGCAGATCGATGCATTCCTAGATGGTGAAGAGATCGGGATGAATGAGGCAGTCCATGTAAAAGCCGGTAGTACACTCAAGCTGAAAAAAGTGCACAGTCAAGGATTTAGAACCTACCTGGCAGTGCGTGGAGGTTTCGATGTTCCAGAATATCTTGGAAGCCGCTCTACCTTTACGCTTGGGCAGTTCGGCGGTCATGCGGGACGTACGCTGATCTCAGGTGATGTGCTGCATATCGGTACCTTTACATCCGGTGATGCAGCAGATAAAGCAGTGATACCGCATCAACATTTTGAGAACAGGTGGGAGATAGGAGTGCTTTACGGACCTCATGGTGCACCGGATTTCTTTACGGATGAAGATATCAAGACCTTTTTTGAGACGGAATGGGAGATCCATTATAACTCCAACCGTACAGGTATACGTCTTATCGGTCCTAAGCCTGAATGGGCAAGGACAGATGGAGGAGAAGCAGGACTTCACCCTTCCAATATCCATGACAATGCCTATGCTATCGGCGCAGTAGACTTTACAGGAGACATGCCTGTCATCTTGGGACCGGATGGCCCAAGTTTGGGAGGATTTGTCTGTCCGGTAACGATCATTAATGCGGAGTTGTGGAAAATGGGCCAACTTCGTGCCGGAGACAGGGTGAAGTTCGTGCCTGTAGAACATGAGACTGCTAAAGAGATGATCCAAGCGCAGGATGATGCTATTTCAGCGCTTAAGACCTATGATGAGACAGCTTTTCTTTCACCTAAACCTATAGGCTCACCGATCATTTATGCTGATGATGGAGAAGAGAATCTTCCTTCGATCGTCGTTCGTCAGTCAGGTGACAGTAATATTCTTATCGAATATGGGGAGATGCAGCTGGACATTGAACTGCGGTTTCGAGTACATGTATTGATGGAGGCACTTAAAGAGGCGGCGATCGAAGGTGTGACAGACATTACACCGGGTATTCGTTCTTTACAGATTCACTTTGAACCAAAAGTGTGTGACAGAGCTGTTTTGATCGAGCGACTCAAAGAGATCGAACTGACACTCCCTTCGATCGATGATATCGAAGTGCCTGCGCGTATCGTACACTTGCCGCTTTCATGGGATGATGAATCCACCCGTGTTGCGATAGACAAATATATGAAAACGGTGCGTGCAGATGCCCCATGGTGCCCGAGCAATATCGAATTTATCCGTCGTATGAACGGCTTGAAGAATATCGAAGAGGTCAAAGAGATCGTTTTTGGTGCGAACTATCTTGTGATGGGGCTGGGAGATGTCTATTTGGGTGCACCTGTGGCCACTCCGCTTGATCCAAGACACCGTCTGGTCACAACCAAATACAATCCGGCACGTACATGGACGCCTGAAAATGCCGTCGGTATCGGTGGTGCGTATATGTGTGTGTACGGTATGGAAGGTCCAGGGGGATATCAGTTTGTCGGACGTACGGTACAGATGTGGAACCGTTATAGACAAACGGCGAACTTTAAAGACGGTAAGCCGTGGCTGTTGCGTTTCTTTGACCAGATCAAGTTCTATGAAGTCAGTGCAGATGAACTGCATCAGATGCGTGAAGATTTTCCAAGAGGACGTGTGGAGCTGAAGGTTGAAGAAACAAGTTTCAGTCTCAAAGCGTATAAAGCATTTCTGGAAAAAAATGATGCATCCATCAAAACATTCAAAAAGAGACAGCAGGATGCATTTGAGGAAGAGCGTCAAATGTGGGAACGTACGGGACTTGCCAATTTTAGAACCGAAAATACAGAGATCGAAAAACAGACGATGGAGCATATTGAGATCGCTGAGAATGCCGAAGCAGTCGAATCACCTGTACAAGGAAGCCTTTGGAAAGTCATGGCAAAACTAGGTGATGTGGTAGAAGAGGGTGGGGTGCTTGCTATCGCTGAGTCGATGAAGATGGAAGTGGATATAGAAGCACCCGAACACGGAAAGATCACACAGGTACTTTGCAGTGAAGGCGAAAATGTGCAAGCGGGTAAAATGCTTTTTGTCATTGAACCCCTATAAAAGAGTCCATGATGAAACTGGAAAACTTTAAAACTATGTGGGGATTTGAAGGTGACTTTAAAACTGCCTGTATACAGGCGAAAAAAGAGGGTTTTGAAGGCATTGAAGGCAAGGCACCTGTAGACAATGCTGCACGTGAGTACTGGAAAGCATGCCTGAAAAAATATGATCTTGCTTTTATCGGTGAGATCGTAACAGGAGGAGACTATGTTCCTGTACGTCACCATACCCTGCAAGAGCATATCGATGATGTGAAAAGAGGGATAGAAAATGCTTTAGTACTCAATCCGCGTTTTGTGACTTGTATAGGCGGGTATGATGCGTGGCGTGAAGAAGAGAGTATAGCCTTTTTCAAAACTGCTATTGCATTGGCCAAAAGATATGATATCGAGATCTCTTTTGAAACACATCGGAGCCGTTCTCTTTTTACACCTTGGATAACCGAACGGATGGTCCAAGTAATCCCTGAGATCAAACTGACCCTGGATATCAGCCATTGGTGTGTGGTCAGTGAACGTCTGATGGATACAGAGCTTGACACGATCAGGGCCATTGCCCCACATGTATATCATATACATGCCCGTGTCGGATATGCACAAGGCCCACAAGTGGCTCATCCGGCTGCACCCGAATACAAAGAAGCTTTGCTTTCTCACCAGAAGTGTTGGGAGATCATATGGGATGCACAGGGGTCCAATGGTATGAAGATCACAACGATGACGCCTGAATTTGGTCCTGACGGATATCTGCATACGCTTCCTTTTGTCAATACGCCCGTTGCTGACCTATGGGAAATAAACTGCTGGATGGCCAAGAGTGAAAAGAAGCATTTTCATACCTATGCTCAGAAAGGGGCTTAAGATGAGAGCACATCTTCCCGTTCTTGTATTGCTGGGTGCTTCTATACTTTGGGGATTGACATGGATACCTTTGAAAAGTATCAATGCGATGGGAATCGAAGGCATTGGACTTATTTTTTTGGCTTACGGTCTATTGACAGCGATACTGGGCCCAGTACTTCTGAAACAATTTCCCCTATGGAAAGAGCACAGAAAGGTGATGCTTCTGATCGCACTTTTTGGTGGTGGAGCAAACCTCGCCTTTACCTATGCGCTGATCAATGGTGAAGTCATCCGGGTGATGGTGTTGTTTTACCTCTTGCCTGTATGGGGTGTAGCAGGAGGCCGAATTTTTTTAAAAGAAGAGATCGACCGGTGGCGTTACCTGGGTGTTTTTTTAGCGATCAGCGGCGCATTTATTATATTGGGCGGTTTTGAAGTATTGGATGCCCCACCATCATGGATCGATCTGATCGCTTTGGCCTCCGGTTTGTTCTTTGCTATGAATAATCTGCTTTTTAGAGCAGCTCAATCCATACCGGTAGGTTCAAAGATCGGTAGTATGTTTTTGGGATGTTTTTCACTGGCAGGGCTATTTTTGCTTGCCGGTATAGAACAATTCCCTATAGCCATCACGGAGCATGCATGGCTGATGCTTGTGAGCTATGCTTTGTTCTGGCTTCTTCTGGCCAATATCGGATCCCAATGGAGTGTAACCCATATGGAAGCAGGACGCTCTTCGATCATTATTATTTTAGAACTGATCACAGCAGTCATATCTGCTACCCTGATCGCAGGAGAAACGATGTCTACGATTGAATATATGGGAGGTGCACTTATTGTGATGGCAGCTTTCATAGAGGCATTTCGTACTAAAGATGATGAAGTACCGGTCACAACAATTGAATAAAGGAATATAAATGAATATATTAAATATTAAAAAATCATATATAAATAATACACTGACACCAAGAGCATTGATGTCACAGATCAAAGAGCGTATCGAAGCGCACAAAGAGAACCCTATTTGGATCTATACTTTGAGTGAAAGTGAACTTGAACCTTACTTGGAACGGCTGGAGTCTTGTGAACCTGAGTCTCTTCCTCTCTATGGTATCCCTTTTGCCATTAAGGATAATATTGATCTTAAGGGGATACCGACGACTGCTGCATGTCCTGATTACAGTTATATCCCTGAAGAATCGGCTTATGTAGTACACTGTTTGATAGAAGCAGGAGCGATCCCCGTCGGAAAGACCAACCTTGATCAATTTGCAACAGGACTGGTCGGAACGCGTTCTCCTTATGGGGCTTGTCAGAACAGTATTGATCCAGAGTATATCTCCGGTGGTTCCAGTTCAGGATCTGTGATTAGTGTGGCTTTGGATATGGCTGTTTTTTCACTGGGAACCGATACAGCAGGTTCAGGGCGTGTACCCGCAGCATTTAACAACCTTGTCGGACTGAAACCATCGAAGGGTATCCTCAGTACTTCAGGGGTTGTCCCTGCATGCCGCAGTTTGGATTGTGTCTCTATTTTTGCTGAAACAACAGAAGATGCACAGCAGGTTTTTGATGTGGCTGCTTCTTTTGATGCAAAGGATCCTTATAGCCGACGTATGCCTGATGTGCAAAAAAGTATACCTTCCCGTTTCCATTTTGCTGTTCCCCAGGCGGACCAACTGAAGTTTTTCGGTGACACTGAAGCAGAAGCCTTGTATCACGAAGCGGTAAAAACATTTGAAGCCATGGGAGGCACTGCCGTTGAGATGGATTTTTCACCTATGCTTGAAGCGGCAAATTTACTTTACTACGGTCCATGGGTCACTGAAAGGTATGTAGCAGTAAAAGATATGATAGAAAGTAAACCCGAAAGTTTCATAGAAGTGACACGTACGATCATTGAGTCTGGACGCAGTAAAAGTGCAGAGGATTACTTTAACGCCGAGTATAAACTCAAAGCCTATAAACGACAGGCAGAGATGCTTATGGCGAATGTTGACTTTGCATTAACACCGACAACAGGCACCATCTACACGATAGAAGAGGTCAAAGCCGATCCAATTCAGCTGAATACCAATCTGGGCTACTACACGAACTTTATGAACCTGCTTGACTTTTCTGCGTACGCTGTCCCTGCAGGATTCAGAGAGAATGGCCTCCCGTTTGGTGTGACACTCTTTGCTGAAGCATTTGAAGACAGAATGCTACTACAGATCGGTGAATCTTATTTACAAAAGGCTTCCCATGAAAAATAATACTATCGAGATAGCCGTTTGCGGTGCACATATGAGAGGTTTGCCACTTAATTATCAACTCATTGAACTAGATGCAACATTTGTCAAAGCAACGCAAACAGATAAGATCTACCGTCTCTATGAAGTACCTGAGAAAGTACCGCCTCGTCCGGGTATGGTACGTGATACACAAAATGGTACCTCTTTGGAGTTAGAGGTATGGTCTATGCCTCTAGAGAATTTTGGTGCTTTCATGATACAGATCGCTGAACCTCTCGGTATTGGTACGGTTGTTTTGGAAGATGGAAGCAGCGTCTATGGCTTCTTATGTGAGAGTGATCCGATCAAGGATGCTAAAGAGATCACCTCTTATGGCGGATGGAGAGGTTATATCTCGTAATCTGTTTTATCTCTCTTCCTATAGAAGTTTAAGATCCCATAAACAATTGGATGAAAACCTTATAAAGTTATATTTTATAAGGTTTAATCTATTTCTTTAAACTTCACTGCTTTATACTTTTTCTCGAGTAGAATTCCTTTGTAAATAATATCTCATCAAGGTCCTCACTCATTGATTTTATTATGATACACGGTTTCACATCAATATTATTGATATTAGAGTTCTTCACTTTTCATTAAAAAAGCAGTGTCGTCAAGCAATTCGTAAATAGTATTTTTTTCTTCATCAGTTAATGATACATCTTCAAGCAAGTTCATCTTTCCTAAAGCATCCAATATACGTGCCTTAGCTGCAATATATGCATCCTTTCCTTCTGGACTCAATGCTTCTAACCTATCGTGATTTTCTTCTGTCATGCCATAACTCCTATTTGTAAGATACTCTATTATGCCAAAACTAAAATATGATACACATAGGTATATTTTTCTATGGGGGAAATTATTCAATTAATCTTAGTAGTGTTTTTCTCGTTCCCCCTCTCCGTAGGTGGAACGAGAAAAGCCTTTAACCCATAATTAATTTTTCATTAATCTTTTTATATTACAGTAAAAGAAATGATAAGGATTTAAAATGACACTTCAAGAACAAGAGATACAACAAAAACAACATAAAATTGCAGGAAATATAAAAGAATTATTTGAAAATAATATGAGTGTATTTGATATGGATATACCAGAAAATGATCACAGAGCTTCTGCTATTGAAATTCATAGAGTGATGCAAGAGACCTTAGATATATTAAAAAAAGAGATTGACAAAGGTACATACGATCAGTTTTAACAATAACTCGTTCTGATAAATAATGTAGTTCTTCTTATTGTAGCCTCACCATGCCATTATGTATTGTGACTATGCCTTCAAGTTCTGCTTCGTATACCCTATCAGCAAATCTCGTCACTGTTTCATCAAATGTAGGTGAAAACTGACAAAAATAAAAGAAATCATCTTTTTGTATCTGAGACTTTACTGCCTGCCTAAAACGAGATGCAAATATTTACACATCTGAAAGTTTCTAAATAATATTTTAAGTAACTAAAACCTCATAAAGTTATATATTGAGCCACTTGCAGATTAAATATCTAAAAGTGGCTAATCTTCAATAATCCGTAATCTACTATTGAAAAAAGCTGTACA
>NZ_BPFI01000005.1 GCF_019972135.1 Sulfurovum sp. TSL1
AAAAACCCTTGACATGAAAGATGTTCGGTGCTATAATACGCGTCCACAAACACAGAGACCTAGGCTGAGTTAGCCCAGAGAGTGAGAGTGAATGATCTTTGACAACCAAATATAAGTAAACAAATCAACGTCTATTTGAGTTTTAATTTTACCAATTTTTAAAAAATTGGGAATAAAGATTAAGCTTGATTAGAAATAGTTAAGTGATTCTTTGACAATGGTTCAAACCATTTCATTTTTAATGGAGAGTTTGATCCTGGCTCAGAGTGAACGCTGGCGGCGTGCTTAACACATGCAAGTCGAACGAGAACGGGACATAGCTTGCTATGTTTGTCAGCTAAGTGGCGGACGGGTGAGTAATGTATAGCTAATGTGCCCCTTGGAGGGGGATAACAGTTGGAAACGACTGCTAATACCCCATATTCCTTCTATGTTAATCATAGTTGGGAAATGTTTTTTCGCCAAGGGATCGGGCTATATGGTATCAGCTAGTTGGTGAGGTAATGGCTCACCAAGGCAATGACGCCTAGCTGGTCTGAGAGGATGATCAGCCACACTGGAACTGAGACACGGTCCAGACTCCTACGGGAGGCAGCAGTGGGGAATATTGCACAATGGAGGAAACTCTGATGCAGCAACGCCGCGTGGAGGATGACGCATTTCGGTGTGTAAACTCCTTTTATATAGGAAGATAATGACGGTACTATATGAATAAGCACCGGCTAACTCCGTGCCAGCAGCCGCGGTAATACGGAGGGTGCAAGCGTTACTCGGAATCACTGGGCGTAAAGCGCGCGCAGGCGGGCTAATAAGTTGGATGTGAAAGCCTACGGCTCAACCGTAGAACTGCATCCAAAACTGTTAGTCTAGAGTGTGGGAGAGGAAGATGGAATTAGTTGTGTAGGGGTAAAATCCGTAGAGATAACTAGGAATACCAAAAGCGAAGGCAATCTTCTGGAACATTACTGACGCTGAGGCGCGAAAGCGTGGGGAGCAAACAGGATTAGATACCCTGGTAGTCCACGCCCTAAACGATGAATGTTAGTCGTCGGGTAGCTAGTCTATTCGGTGATGCAGCTAACGCATTAAACATTCCGCCTGGGGAGTACGGTCGCAAGATTAAAACTCAAAGGAATAGACGGGGACCCGCACAAGTGGTGGAGCATGTGGTTTAATTCGAAGATACGCGAAGAACCTTACCTAGCCTTGACATATTTAAGAACACTTTAGAGATAGAGTGGTGCCTTCGGGAGCTTTTATACAGGTGCTGCACGGCTGTCGTCAGCTCGTGTCGTGAGATGTTGGGTTAAGTCCCGCAACGAGCGCAACCCTCGTCACTAGTTACTAACGGTTCGGCCGAGGACTCTAGTGAGACTGCCTTCGCAAGGAGGAGGAAGGTGAGGACGACGTCAAGTCATCATGGCCCTTACGGCTAGGGCAACACACGTGCTACAATGGCCAGGACAATGAGAGGCGATACCGCGAGGTGGAGCAAATCTATAAACCTGGTCTCAGTTCGGATTGTAGTCTGCAACTCGACTACATGAAGCTGGAATCACTAGTAATCGTAGATCAGCTATGCTACGGTGAATACGTTCCCGGGTCTTGTACTCACCGCCCGTCACACCATGGGAGTTGATTTCACCCGAAGCGGGGAAGCTAAACTGGCTACCCTCCACGGTGGAATCAGCGACTGGGGTGAAGTCGTAACAAGGTAACCGTAGGAGAACCTGCGGTTGGATCACCTCCTTTCAGAGTATAGATGATATTTCCTCACAGAGTATCATCACAAACACAAAAGACTTGGTTTGTTTTATGTTCGATCATAACTTATGTTTGGTTGTCAAAGATTATTAGGATCTTTGACGTAACAACCTGGGGAATTAGCTCAGCTGGGAGAGCGCCTGCTTTGCACGCAGGAGGTCATCGGTTCGATCCCGTTATTCTCCACCATTTCTGAAAAGAGATGCTGGAATGGAAAACTTAATAGAAGTATTCAGATGAATGTTTCTATTAGGTTTTACACCTAAATGTTATTTAACTTATTATTGTTAAGAGTCTAACGTAATGTTGCATGATATGAACTTGTTCATAACATACAAAAAAATTACAATTTAACATAAAAAGTATTATTAACAGCAATGTTTTTAATATCTTTCATGTGCAAGAAACTCAATAAATTAGAAGTGTAAGAACTTCAAACTTATTAAACAACTAAACCATAATCAGAGCGATCTGAAAATGACTTATTTGCATTTAATAAGGTAGTACCTTAGAATTAAGAAAATTAATCTAAGGGCAGATGGTGGATGCCTAGACCAGAAGAGGCGATGAAGGACGTACTAGGCTGCGATAAGCCAGGGGGAGCTGCCAAGAAGCTTTGATCCCTGGATTTCCGAATGGGGCAACCCGGCATGTAGTGATGCATGTCACCTTTCGAGGAGCGAACGTGGGGAAGTGAAACATCTCAGTACCCACAGGAAAAGAAATCAACCGAGATTCCCTTAGTAGCGGCGAGCGAAAAGGGAGTAGCCCTAAAATCTTTGAGGTGTTAGTAGAATGAGCTGGAATGCTCGACCGTAGAGGGTGAAAGTCCCGTATACGAAAACTAATCATAGACTATTCGAGTAGGTCGGGACACGTGAAACCCTGACTGAATATGGGAGGACCACCTTCCAAGGCTAAATACTACTTCAGGATCGATAGTGAACCAGTACCGTGAGGGAAAGGTGAAAAGAACCGCAGTGAGCGGAGTGAAATAGAACCTGAAACCATCTGCCTACAATCATTCAGAGCCCTATGTTTTATACAGGGTGATGGACTGCCTTTTGCATAATGAGCCTGCGAGTTATGGTGACTAGCAAGGTTAAACAAACGTGAAGCCGTAGCGAAAGCGAGTCTTAATAGGGCGATAGTTAGTTGCTGTAGACCCGAAACTAAGTGATCTATCCATGGGCAGGTTGAAGCTGGTGTAAGAGCTAGTGGAGGACCGAACGGGTGGAGGTTTAAAACTCCTCCGATGACCTGTGGATAGGGGTGAAAGGCCAATCAAACTTAGTGATAGCTGGTTCTCTCCGAAATATATTTAGGTATAGCGTCATGTTCGAAACATGAGGGGGTAGAGCACTGATTGGGCTAGGGCCTATACCAAGGTACCAAACCCAGTCAAACTCCGAATACCTCATGTGAATTCATGGCAGTCAGGTGGTGGGTGATAAAATCCATCATCGAGAGGGAAACAGCCCAGACTACCAGCTAAGGTCCCAAAGTTCTATTTAAGTGGAAAAGGATGTGGAGTTGCTTAGACAACCAGGAGGTTGGCTTAGAAGCAGCCATCCTTTAAAGAAAGCGTAACAGCTCACTGGTCTAGCGATTCTGCGCCGAAAATATAACGGGGCTAAAATAGACACCGAAGCTGTAGATTTGATATTTATATCAAGTGGTAGGAGAGCGTTCTAGTCAGCATTGAAGCCATACCGGTAAGGAGTGGTGGAGCGGCTAGAAGTGAGCATGCAGGCATGAGTAGCGAGAAAACAGGTGAGAATCCTGTTCGCCGTAAACCCAAGGGTTCCTACACTATGCTCGTCATTGTAGGGTTAGTCGGGTCCTAAGCTGAGTCCGAAAGGGGTAAGCGATGGCAAATTGGTTAATATTCCAATACCAACTAATAGTTTAGTACGAAGGGGGGACGCATAGGGTTAAACGAGGTCACTGATGGAATAGTGGCTCGAAGGGTGTAGATAAGCTGGATAGGAAAATCCGCCGGCTGTTTTCGAGACCTGACAGGCTGATGACGCGCTTCGGCGTTGATTCAGAATCGTTGATACCGTCGTGCCAAGAAAAGCCTCTAAGTGTATTATTAGTTGCCCGTACCGTAAACCGACACAGGTGGGTGAGATGAGTATTCTAAGGCGCGTGGAAGAACCCTGGTTAAGGAACTCTGCAAACTAGCACCGTAACTTCGGAATAAGGTGTGCCTACTTCTGTATATGGACTTGCTCCAGAAAGCGGAAGAGGTTGCAACAAAGAGTCCCTCCCGACTGTTTATCAAAAACACAGCACTTTGCTAACTCGTAAGAGGATGTATAAGGTGTGACGCCTGCCCGGTGCTTGAAGGTTAATTGATGGGGTTAGCGATTCGTCGCGAAGCTCTTGATCGAAGCCCAAGTAAACGGCGGCCGTAACTATAACGGTCCTAAGGTAGCGAAATTCCTTGTCGGTTAAATACCGACCTGCATGAATGGCGTAACGAGATGGGAGCTGTCTCAACCAGGGATCCAGTGAAATTGTAGTGGAGGTGAAAATTCCTCCTACCCGCGGCAAGACGGAAAGACCCCGTGCACCTTTACTATAGCTTGACACTGCAATTGGGATATATTTGTGCAGGATAGGTGGGAGGCTTTGATTCTACGGCGCCAGCTGTAGATGAGCCATCCTTGAGATACCACCCTTATATATTCTGATTGCTAACTTGCGGCAATTATCTTGTCGGAGGACAATGTCTGGTGGGTAGTTTGACTGGGGCGGTCGCCTCCTAAAAAGTAACGGAGGCTTACAAAGGTTGGCTCAGATGGGTTGGAAATCCATCGTAGAGTATAATGGTACAAGCCAGCTTAACTGCGAGACGTACATGTCGAGCAGAGACGAAAGTCGGTCATAGTGATCCGGTGGTTCTGTGTGGAAGGGCCATCGCTCAAAGGATAAAAGGTACGCCGGGGATAACAGGCTGATCTCCCCCAAGAGCTCACATCGACGGGGAGGTTTGGCACCTCGATGTCGGCTCATCGCATCCTGGGGCTGAAGCAGGTCCCAAGGGTATGGCTGTTCGCCATTTAAAGCGGTACGCGAGCTGGGTTCAGAACGTCGTGAGACAGTTCGGTCCCTATCTGCCGTGGGCGTTGGATGATTGAGGAGAGTTGCCCCTAGTACGAGAGGACCGGGGTGAACGAACCACTGGTGTACCAGTTGTCCTGCCAAGGGCATCGCTGGGTAGCTATGTTCGGATGTGATAACCGCTGAAAGCATCTAAGCGGGAAGCCAACTCCAAGATGAATCATCCCTGAAGATCCGCAGAAGACTACTGCGTTGATAGGCTGGGTGTGTAAGTGATGAAAGTCATTTAGCTGACCAGTACTAATAGATCGTTTGTATTTACTTTATTCTTCAAATAGGTACTACCTTATTAAGTGCAAGCTTAATAGTGAGTATGCAATTGTAATGAAACATTATGTCTAGACTCTTAACAATACTAAGTTACTCAAAGCTTACGAGCTGAGAGAAACATGAACACATCGGTGTTTATCTTTCTCTTAGTGGTGGGGCTAGAGGGAGGGTCATACCCAGCTCCATTCCGAACCTGGAAGTCAAGCCTCCCATCGCCGATAATACTGCAGGCTACGTCTGTGGAAATGTAGGTCGCTGCCACTTTGAGTTTTATAGCACTCCTTCAA
>NZ_BPFI01000006.1 GCF_019972135.1 Sulfurovum sp. TSL1
GAGCCACTTGCAGATTAAATATCTAAAAGTGGCTAATCTTCAATAATCCGTAATCTACTATTGAAAAAAGCTGTACAATCAGTTATTTTGAAACTTCAAGGTAAAAAACTGATATAAATTGGTAGAAATCCTATTTTTATGACGTGCTTTATGGTTCAAGTTTTGTAAAATGTGCTTTGGATTCTATTATTTGGACAAAACTAGGTCACAAGCTTCAAAGACTGCGTGATGCAAACTGATAACACAGCAAAGGCAAACACAGAAGCTACCTTCTGGGCACCCTGATAGTAGATCTTGTTGCATCCATAACTGTCTTTTAGATAGGCATTGACTCTCTCAACACTGCTACGTTGATTGTAGTGTATATCATCTGAATCATTATAGAGGTTCAGTGCACCCAATATCTTCTTTTCACTTTTTTCTAAAGCTATTTTTGCTTTGAGTTTTTTAGAGTTCTTTGGGTTAACATCAATAATGGGTCTGTGGTTATGAAGTTCGGAGTAGTTCTTTACAATCTTGTTATCATACGCAGCGTCAGCCAGATCATAGAGGTAGGTGACCTTTTGGCTACTCTGTTTAATCAGAGGCAGTGCCAATGAACTGTCATGTACTGTGGCAGAAGAGTATAGTGCTGTGATAGGGATATCACCATCTACTACTGAGAGATGAAGTTTACCTCCTATCCATCTGTGTCGGTTACCTTTGGAGTTCTGTTTGATACTGGTATTACACTCTGTTTTTATAAGCGAGAGCATCTCTTCTGTAGTATTCATCTTCTCTTGTTGTTGTAAAATGGAAGGTTTCTTAGCAGGAAGCTCTTCACCGTTTCTGGGACGTCCTTGTCTGCGTTTAGGTTTGATCTCCTTTTCCTGCTTGACAGATTTTTCTCTGAGTTCTACAGCGGTAGCATCCATACTGTGATAGAAGAATAGTGTCTCACTCAAATACTTCTCTATAAAAATATCGTGAGCTTTGGTTGCAATACGTTGTTGGCTGAACTCTTTAAAGACTCGGCTGAATTTAGATTCGCTTGGAATCTGATTATGATATCTCCACCCACATATGACTCTAAGTGTTCTATCGATCCTTAACCTCTCTATCAAATCACGTGTGGTCTGAAGATTATATACCTGTTTGGCAACAAAGGCACGTGCCATTTCCTCTCTGTCTTTGGGTGGATTGGTAATGGAGAATGTGGAGACATACTTTTCGATATGGGCAAAGTCTAGGATCTTTATCAGTTTGGCTTCTTTAGAACTTAGCTTCCCCATTGACTCTTCTAATCTTGGAAAAAGACTCTGCTCTAAATTCATGACTTTAAGCCACATTTTTGAAAGTGAAGGTATAATTTTTCTCATAAGCTGACTCTTTTTTTTGTTGGATTTTTGTGGTAAAAAATTATAACTTTTTGAAATCAGAATCAGCTTTTTTTCTTCGTGTTAACCCTTAATATCCCTCTTTTTTTGGTAATTTGCAAGTGGCTC